>CALXVF010000028.1 GCA_944391895.1 uncultured Clostridia bacterium | reverse complement strand
CAAAAATGGAAAGAAAGAGGATTACTAACAGTTTGTGAAGGGGCAAAAATTAATTATACAGATGTTACAAAGTGGTTCCTAAAGATGCACAAAGAAATGGATATTTCAGCTTTGTGGGTTGGATATGACCCATGGGGAAGTCAGTATTGGATAGAAGAAATGAAGAATACAGGCTTTGAAATGGAAGAAGTAATACAAGGGCCTAAAACTATGAGTAATCCAATGAAACAACTAGAAGCGGATTTAAGAGAAAAAAAAGTAAATTATAACAATAATCCAATGACAAAATGGTGCTTATTAAATACTTCAATTAAAACAGATGAAAATGACAACATAAGACCTGTTAAAGGCAAAAATCAAAAGCAAAGAATTGACGGATGTGTGAGCTTAATAGACGCTTATGTTGTTTTGTATAGAAAAATGAGCAACTATTTGGCTTTGCAGGAGGAATAGAATGAAGAAAGAAAGAAGAAACTTGTTTAGCTCAATTTTTGGTAAAAAGAGTGATAAACAAAAAAATGTAACTCAAACACAATTTCAATTACTTAGTGGTTGGAATACGCAATTTAGTACTCTACCAGAAGGAACATATAATTCAAAAATTGCAAGGCAAGTTATAGATAGGATTGCAACACATTGTGCTAAATTAGTGCCTAAACATATTCAAGGTAGTATAACAAATAATATTCGAGGAGATATTAATTTCTTACTAAGTAATCAACCTAATCCTTTAATGAATACATTTGACTTTATATATAGAGTAATATCTCTTTTATACACAGACTGTAATGCGTTTATTTTTATAGCAAAAGATAATTTAGGAAATATAACAGGATTTTATCCTGTATTAGCAACAACGTATGAACTTTTAGAAAGTGTAGATGGAACAATGTATTTACAGTTTGATTTTATAAATGGAAGAACATATACACTACCTTATTTAGAACTAATACATTTGAGATTATTTTATAACAGAAATGATATTTTTGGTATGAGCAATAAAGTCTTGCAGACAGATTTAAATACTGCACATACTGTATCAGAAGGAATAGACAAAGCTATAAAAACAACTAGTAATTTAAAAGGAATTTTGCAATATGAAAATTCTATGCTTAAAGAGGAAGATTTAAAGAAAAGCAAAAATAATTTTGTTACTGATTTTCTTAATATGGATAATGAAGGCGGAATTGCTGCATTAGATGCGAAGGCAAAATTTCAAGCAGTTGATTTAAAACCAGTTACTTTAGACAACGAACAATTGAAGCAAGTTAATTATAACATTTTCGATTATTTTGGAGTATCTGAAAAAATTATTAATAACAGTTTTACTGAAGAAGAATGGAATGCTTTTTATGAAGGGGTAGTAGAGCCTAGGGCTATACAAATGGGACAAGCATTTACTAATAAAATTTTTAAAAGGAAATCTATAAAAGAAGGACATCAAATTATTTTTACAGCTAATAGACTACAATACGCAAGTCTAAAGACTAAGACAGAGTTGCTAAGAGTAGTTGCACCTTGGGCTATGATTAAAGTTGATGAAGGAAGAGAGATATTAGATTTATCTCCACTAGGAGGAGAAGAAGGAAATAGAATTTTACAAAGTTTAAATAACATTGATAGTACAATTGCTAATCAATATCAAATTGGAGGTGAAGAGTAATGGAAAAAGCAGTAAAAGAAATAAGACTAGTAAATATGAGAGCCTTAGATGATGAAGAAGGTATGATTGTAGAAGGATATGCAGCAGTATTTGATACAGTAACAGACTTGGGTTGGATAAAAGAAGTAATAGATAGACATGCTTTTAACAATGCAGATATGTCAGATATTGTTATGAAATATAATCATGAAAATTCTGTTTTACCAATGGCAAGAACAAGAGGAGGCTCATTAGAATTTACTATTGACGAACATGGTCTGAGAATAAGAGCAAAATTGCCTGATACATCTGTGAATAGAGATATATACACTTTGATTAAAGAAGGTGTATTAAGCAAAATGAGCTTTGCATTTACAGTAAGAAGCGAAGAATATGATTATGAAACAGATACAAGAAAAATACTTGAATTTGATAAAATATTTGATGTTTCTGTCGTAGACGTGCCAGCATATGAAACTACAGAAATTTATGCAAGAAGTAAAGAACAATATGAAGAAGAAAAAAGACAATATGAAAAAAATAAAAAGGAGAATAATTTAGAATTAGAAAAGGAAAAAATCAAATTATTGCTTGATTTATAGGCATAAAAGTATATGCCTCATATTTTAAAATGGCCTTAAAATCGATTTTAAGAGGTCGTGAAAAAGTATATAATTCTCGAACTTGAAGCGGTGGTAGAACTGCTTCTTTTTTGTTGGTAGAAACAAATAGAGATTTTATAGAGTGGTGGTAGAACTACATATTTTAAATTTTAGGAGGAAATTATGTTAAAGAAAGAAATTGAGGCTAAAAAAGCCGAATTAAGAAACAAAATTAATGAAGCAAAAACAACAGATGAGCTTGAAGAACTTAGAAAACAGGCAGAAGAATTGAACAAAGAAGTTCCAGAAGATGATGAAACGATAACACCAGAAGAAGAAAGAAATTTAATAAGAGATGTAGACAATTTAGAGCAAAGAAAAGCAGAAATAACAAAAATAATAAAATATAAGGAGGACACAGAAGTGGAAGAGAAAAGAACATTAGAGCAAGTATTAAAAAGCCCTGAATATAGAACAGCTTGGGCAAAAAAATTGATGAAATTACCAGATAGTAGATTTACAGAAGAAGAAAAAAGAGCATTAGGAGATGCTATTACAACTACAGATACAACTTTTGTGCAATCTACTGCTGAAACTCAAGGAATAAACAATGGAGGTTTATTTATACCAACAACAGTAAGGAATGAATTCCTTGAATTAATAACAAAACAATCTCCAATATTTAGAGATGTAAGAAAACTACAAGTTGCAGGAAATATAGATCTACCATATTTGTTTGAAGCAGATGATGCTGAGTGGTATGCAGAATTAACTGAAACAAAGAATGAAGGACAAGAATATAGAAATCTACAATTAACAGGTTGGGAATTAGCAAAGGATATAGTAATAACTTGGAAGTTGGAAGAAATGGCAGTAGAGTCATTTATTAACTTCATATTAGAGGAATTAGCAAATAAAATGGGTAAAGCATTAGTAAATGCTATCATCTATGGAGATGGAAATGACAAACCTACAGGTATAACAAAAGACTTAACTGCTGTTAAAACTGGAGAAACACCAATAGATAATATAATAGAAACTTATAAAACTTTAAGTGACGATGACAGAATTGGAGCTAAAGCATATATTTCAAGTTCTGTAAATATCGAAATAGTAGGATATAAGGACAAGAATGGTAATTATCCATTCTTACAAGGAATTTCTGCTACAAATCTTGTCTCTATTGAACAAGATCCATATTTAAAGAATAATGACATTATAGTAGGAAATTGCAGAAACTATATATTAAACGAAGTAACACCTGTAAGAGTAGAAAGAGAAAGAACTGTAAAGGGTAGAAAAGTTACATATGGTGGATATGCTATCTATGATGGTAAACCAAAGCCAAACGCTTTTGCTTATGGACAATATACACCAGCAGGAGCATCAGTATAAAATTAGGAGGACTATATGGACGAGTTGCTAAGTTTAGCTAAGCAATGTTTAAGCATTGTTAGTACAGCTACATTAAAAGATGAAGAAATAAAAATGTTAATACAAGCAGGAATAACAGATTTACAAAGGCAAGGAATTAAGGCATCAGAGGATACTGTCGACAGCCTAGTAAAATCTGCTATTATGATGTTTGTAAAAGCAAATTTCGGAAATGTAGATATAAAAGAAAAAGAGTTAGCACAAAGAACATATAGTCTTCTTTGTGCTAATTTAGGTTTATCACAAGATTATCTGGAGGAAGAGAATGCGTGATGTAAGTTGCAAACTAATAAAACAAAATTATATTCAAAATGAAATAGGAAGTCCTATTCTACAAGAACCAACAATAACTGAAATTCCAATTATAAAAGTTGAAGATGTTTATGCAAATGAGTACTACGAAGCTAATCAAACAGGCTATCAACCTACACTAAGATTAAGAATAAGTACCTTAAATTATAACAATGAACAAGAACTTGAATACATAGGAATTGATTATACAGTTATAAGAACTCAAGAAGTAACAACAGATGAACTGATACTTGTTTGTGAAAGGAAAATAAAAAATGTCAAGGGCAATTAAACCTGAGAGTTTAGAAAAGGAATTACAAGAATATCTAACACAATACAAAGAAGATATAGACGAAGAAGTAATCGAAACGACTAACACTGTTATAAAAGAAGCAAAACAGGAGCTTATTCAAACAAGTCCAAGAAGCGGAATAGCAAGAAACACAAAGTATTATAAAGGTTGGGCAATAAAAAATGGCGTTAAAAGTAGAACAATAAGAAATAAGTATAGCAGAGTAATTTGGAATAAAACAAATTATCAATTAACTCACTTACTAGAATTTGGTCATGCAACAAGAAACGGAGGAAGAACACAAGCTCAACCACACATAAGACCAGTTGAAGAGAAGTACGGACAAGAATTTGCGGATTTATTAAAAACTAAAATTAGGAGGACAAAATGACATTAGAAGAACTAAAAAAAAGATGCGAAAAAGCAGGTTTTAAATATGCTTTTGGCAAATTTGAAAAAGCAACAGAGCCTCCACATTTAGTAGCAATCACAACAGAAACCAATAATTTCTTTGCAGATAATAAAGTTTATAGCAAAGATATGCCTATACAATTAGATTACACTTATATAACCAAAAACATAGAAGAGCAAAACAAAATTGAAAATGAAATTCTAGGCGATATAGCTTGGAACAGAACAGAGGATACTTATTTGGAAGACGAAAAAGTCTGGCAAATAAGTTATTTTTTTGAAATTTAAAGAGAAAGGAAGTAAATAAAATGCCAGATACAAATAATAAAGTTAAATTTGGTTTAAGCAATGTACATGTTGCAAAAATTACAGAGCAAGATGGAGAAATAACATACGGAACTCCTTTTGCAATGCCTGGAGCAGTAGCATTATCTGCAGACCCAGAAGGAGAAACAACACCATTTTATGCGGACAATATTCAATATTATGTAGCTGTTTCAAATAATGGCTATACAGGAGAATTGGAGCTTGCAATGGCAGTAAAAGAGTTCTTAAAAGAGATATTAGGACAGCAAGAAGATACAAATGGAGCATTGTTTGAAAGCTCTGATGATGTAAATGCTAGATTTGCATTAATGGGAGAAATAGAAGGAGACGTAAAGAAGAGAAGATTCGTATATTATGATTGTACAGCAACAAGACCAAGTTCTGAGATGAACACAATTGAGGATACAAAAGAGCCACAAACAGACACAATTGAAATTACAATGTCTCCAAGAGCAACAGACCATGTTATTAAGGCTGTTATTGAGCCAAATGACACAAATGAGGATGTTTATAATACATTCTTCACAAAAGTTTATGAAAAAGATGCACAAGCTAGTGTGTAGGAGGTTTAAATGAAGCAAATTGAAATTGACGGAACTAAGTATGATATAGAAGCTAATGCTCTAACGTATTTTGATTATGAAAGAATATTTAAAAGAGGTGTTTTTCAAGATTTAGATATACTACAAAAATTTGTGACGACACAAGTAGTATTAGCAGATAAGTATAAAAAAGAAAATCCAGATTTAACTGATGCACAATTAGAAATATTGCTTTCACGAGATATGAGGCAAAACCTAGACGAGTATGTTCTAGCAAGTACTAGATTAGCTTACATCCTAATATATGAAGCCAACAATAATATACCTGAATATAAAGAATGGTTGAAAAGTATAAAGAATTTAAGAACGAATGATTCGTGGATTGTTGAGGTAACGGAATTTGCCGTCGACCACTTTTGTTGACGAGCAAGTAGTTGAAGAACTAAGTAAAATCAATGGAGATAGTGAGGAATCTATTTTTCCAGAGCACGATTTTTACTTAGCTTGTATTAGATTAGGTTTAAGGTTAGAAGATTTGAAGTATTTATCATATATAGATGTACTTAAGATTTTTATTTGTTTAAGCAAACCTAAGAATAAAAAAGAAAGAAAAGCTACACAAGCTGATATAGATAGACTTTTAGCATAAGAGGCAAATAGCCTCTTATTTGTATTTTAAGGAGGAAATATGGCAGGAACTGTAAAAGGAATAATTGTCGAAATTGGAGGGGATACCTCAGGATTACAAAATGCTTTAAAAAAAGTTAATTCTGCCACTTCTAGCCTTAGTAAAGAGCTAAGAGGAATTAACTCTTTACTAAAGCTAGACCCTACGAATACTGAATTAGTATCACAAAAGCAACAAGTACTAGCTGAAAATATAGAGCAAACAACACAAAAATTAGAAGAGTTAAAGAAAATACAAGATGAAGCAAATGCTTCGGCAAATAAAATTTCTCCAGAAAATTATAGAGCATTACAAAGAGAAATAATAAGTACAGAAAATAAATTAAAAGATTTACAGGTACAAGCTAGCAAATGGACTACAGCAGGCAAAAGTATAGAAGAGTTTGGGAATAAAGTAAAAAGTGTATCAGGTAAGCTAGATACTTTAGGTAGTACATTAACAACTACATTAACATTGCCAGTTTTAGCAATAGGAACAGCAGCTGTAACAACTGGAAATGATTTTGAGGCACAAATGAGTAGAGTACAAGCTATTGCAGGAGCAACAGGAGATGAACTAGAACAATTAACTCAACAAGCCATGGATTTGGGTGCTGAAACAAGTTTTAGTGCAAGTGAAGTTGCTGAAGGTATGGAGAACTTAGCAAGTGCAGGTTTTAATACTCAAGAAATAATGGAAGCAATGCCAGGCCTTCTAGACTTGGCAGCATCAAGTGGTGCAGATTTAGCAACAAGCTCTGAAATAGCAGCAAGTGCAATAAGAGGTTTTGGACTAGACGCAAGTGGTAGTGCTCATGTTGCTGATGTTTTTGCAGAAGCGGCTGCTAGAACTAATGCTCAGACAGAAGACATGGGAAATGCTATGAAATATATAGCACCTGTTGCAAATACGATGGGACTAAAAATAGAAGAAGTAGCGGCAGCAATAGGAATTATGTCAGATGCAGGAATTAAAGGAGAGCAAGCAGGAACTACATTAAGAGGAGCTTTAACTAGATTAACCAAGCCGACAGACAAAATGATTTCAGTAATGGAAGAGTTAGGAATAAGTTTCTATGACAATGAAGGAAAAATGAAATCTCTAACAGAAATTATTGCAATGTTACAAGATGCTACTAAAGATTTAACAGATGAGCAAGAACAAAATGCACTTACAACTTTGTTTGGAACTGAATCTTTATCTGGAATGGTTGCTTTAATAAATAGAGGCTCAGATGATTTAAAAGATATGACTAAAGAATTTGAAAATTGTGATGGTGCAGCTTCTGACATGGCTGATACAATGCTAGATAATACTCAAGGAGCATTAGAAAGTTTAAGTGGAAGTTTTGAAACAGCAGGAATTGCAATACAAAAAGCATTAGCACCAGAAATAAAGAGATTAGCAAAATGGATTCAAGGCTTAGTAGATGATTTTTCAAATTTATCAGAAGAAGAGCAATTAAACATTATAAAAACAGCTGCTTTGGTTGCAGCTATTGGACCTGCAATAAAAATACTTTCTAAATTATCTAGTGGAATAGGTACAGTTATAAAAGGAGTAGGAACTTTTAGTCAAGCTTTAGCATTAGTTGGAAAAACAAGTACAGATTCATTTAATAAAGCATCAACAGCAACACAAAATCTAGCAAAAGTATTTACTGGATTAACTAGTCCTGTTGGAATTGCAGTTACGGCTATAACAGTCGCAATTGCGGGGATAACAATAGCAATGAAAAATGCAGAAAAGGATACTAAAGAAGCTTTTGGCAATATGGGAAATAGTGCAAATGATTTTATTACAGGAATTGATAGTGCACAATCACACTTAGATGAATTTAATACAGAGCTATTTGTTTCATCAGAGGAACAGAAAAAATTAGAAGAAGAAATGAAAAGTGTTCAAGATGGTATTACAAAAATATGTAAGACTGCCTCAGATGAAAGAAGAAACTATACTCAAGAAGAAATAACACAATTAGATGAATATTTTAAAAAATTAAGGGAATTAAATCAAAGAGAAATAGAAATACAACAACAAATAGCAACTGCAATAACTCAACAGGCTCAAACAAATTCAGAAAATTTTAGCGGAAGTTTAGAAGAATATAAGGTTCAGGCTCAAGAATGGATAAAAACCGCAGAGGACCAAAAAAATAAGACAATCGAGATAATTCAAAGTGGAACAACAGAGCAAATTGCATTATTAAATCAAAGATATTCAACAGAAGAATCTAGAAGAACAGAAGAATATCAAAAAGAATATAATGCGATAATGGAACAACAACAAAAGAAGATAGATGCTGCAAACAACGAGGTAGCAAAAGTTAGTCAAATTTATTCAAATGGCTACTTAGAAAGGTCTGCTCAAAATGATGGTTTTTACGTAAAATTACAAGAGTATAATAGTCAATTAGAAGAAGAAGAAAATAGACATAATGAAGAATTAGATAGAATAGAAAATAATTCATTGTATGATGAAGGTACGAGAATGAGAATGAGGTCAAGGGAGGCAAACGAACATAATTATCAAATGCGAGAAATTTGGAAACAAATGACTAAAGATATGACTGATGAACAAGAGGAACAATTAGGCGTTTGGTTAGGTTTAGTTTCACAAACCGAATTATATGGTGGACAACTTGATGATAAAACAAAAGATATTGTAGATACAATTATAGAATCATACGATAGTATGCCAAATGATACTAGAAAAGCAATGAAGAATGCGATGTCTCCTATGTTGGATGAAATGGAAAAATCAGAGCCTTCATTATTTGCTAAAGCAAAAAGTATTGCAAATGGTATATTAAGTAGACTTAGAAAAGCATTTGATGAGCATTCTCCATCGAAAGAAACAAGAAAAATATTTAGTTACTTAATGCAAGGTGCAGAACTAGGATTAGAAGATGAAGAAACAAAATTGTATAAGCAAATAGAGAATGTGTCAAACTCTATTCTTAGTAGATTTAATGCGATTAAAGGTTCTAAATTAAATTTAGGTAATTTTAGTGGAAATGTTTTAGATAAGACTAGAAATATATTTACTACACCACAAATTACATTTAATGTGCAACAATTAAATCAGGAACAACTTGAAGCTTGCTTTAATTACATAAATAGAAAATTTGGTTCTCAATATTGACATTATTTGACAAGTAATATATACTCCATTTAAAGGAGGATGGATATAAATGAATAAAGACATTTTGAAAAAATGGTACTTCTGGGTAATTATTGCATTGATTATTGCTATTATTTTAGTTATTGTATTTGAAGAAAACAAAAACGTAGGCGATATGCCAGTATCTTCTAATGAAATGCAACAAGAAGATATTTCCTATATAGTTGTAAGGAATATTTTTGAAGATGGTGGAAAGAAGAAAACAGAAAAAATACTAATTGCTAATAAAAATATTTCAGATGATGAAATAGAGGAAATCTATAAAGAGCGAAAAGAGCAAAATAAAGATGTGGACTTAACTATTTGGTTATTTTCTAATGAAGATAATGCTAATAATATGAATAATGCAGAAATTGCTGAAGCTAGTTATTTAGAAAACGAAGGAATTAAAATTAATAACTATGAAGCAGAAAGAGTAGCACAAGAAAAAGCTGAAAAGGAAGAGGCTGAAAGAAAGCAACAAGAAGAAGAGCAAAAGGCAAGAGAAGAACAAGAAAGACTGGAAGAGGAACAAAAACAACAGCAAATAGAACAAGAAAAACAAGAATTTAAAGACAGTTGTAATGCTTATACCTATGAACAATTAGCTAGAAATCCAGCTGAGATGATAGGAACTCGTGTTAAATTAGTTGGAGAAGTAATACAAACGATATATGATGGAAATATTGTACAACTAAGAGTAAATATTACAAAAGAAAACGGATATTATAGTGATACTGTTTATGTTAGATGCATAATTGAAGGTGATAGAATATTAGAAGATGATATAATAACTATTTATGGTACAGCAATGGGAGAGGTTTCTTACACAAGTATTTTAGGAGCAGAAATAACTTTACCATATATAGAAGCGGAATATGTAGATATTAATTAAGTAAAAAAGGCATCTTATATAGATGTCTTTTTGTATGGAGGACGAAATGGTAAGAGAGTTTAACTTAATAAATGAAAAAGGACAAAAGTTCTCTCTAATGGATATATATAATGCATTTTTATTAACTGAACCACAAGGATTAGGGTATGGATATACTACTGAATATCAGCAGTTAGGAAATACATTCGTAGAAAACTTACGAAATATACAACAAGGACAGATAATAGGAACTGCAAACTTTCTAGAATATGATAATTATAAAACTTTTGTAGATTTTGTAGAAGGAGCAGAAAGCTTAAGATTTGGATATAAAATACCTTATAGAGACGGAAGTACTAAAGAGTATTTTAAAGATGTAAGTTTTCAAAATATAACTAAAACTCAAAAGCAAGTAAATGGAATATTTTCAGAGACAGTCACATTTGACTGTCTTTCATTATGGTATGAGGAAAATACTGTAATATATTCAATTACTCCTCAAACTAATGAAATTAGATGGGATTTTATGTGGGATAGTAGATTTACAGACTATGACACAAGAAATCTACAATATATTAATCAAGGACATACAGATGCTCCAATTTTAGTTCAAATGGATGGTCATTTGGTAAATCCAAAAATTGAGTTATATATAGATGGAGAACTATATCAAAGTGTTGGAATTAAAGTTGAAATACAAGAATATGAGAAACTATTATATGGAACTAAAGAACATGACTTTTATTTAATGAAGCAAAAAACAGATGGAACACTAGAGAGTTTATTTGGAACAGATTATATAGATCCTGCAAATGATAATGTAATTAGAATCCCTAAAAACAGAAGTTGTGAACTTAGGCTTACAGCAGATAATGAAGTATTAAATGCACAAGTAACTGTATTACCTCAATATAAATCTGTTTAGGAGGTATCTATGGAAAATCAACTAACAATTAAATTTAACGACAAAGATTATACATTAATTTACAATGAACAATCAGGATATTATGAAATAGATTTACAAGCTCCAAATTTAGGTGGAGTTTATGATATAGACATTACATTTAGAGATATTTTTGGAGAAATTTACACAGATGAAGCAACTATTCAAGTCTTAGCAAAAGAGCCTATAAGAATAGAACAAAATAAGGTATTTATGTGGATTTTTGATTATTTTACATTTAAAGTAAAAGATATTGTAGAATTATCAAATTATGAAATAAATATAGACGAAGAAACTAATTCAAACACAATTATAGATGTATTAAAGAAAACAACAGCAAAAGCTAGAGATATTATTTTCATTAAAAAAAATAATGAAATAATATATTGGGGAACTATAAATAATATTCAAAATACAGATGGACAAAATCTGTATGAATATATTATTAAGTATGCTACTAATTTATTTGACCAAGATATTAT
>CALXVF010000027.1 GCA_944391895.1 uncultured Clostridia bacterium | reverse complement strand
TTTCTTATGGGAAGCATGGGAGAAGTTGTTGGAGAAAAAATAGTTCACTTAGTAGATTTAGCAATAGAAAAAAGATTACCAGTAATTATATTCTGTGTTTCTGGTGGAGCTAGAATGCAAGAAGGTATGATATCTTTAATGCAAATGGCAAAAACATCTTCAGCTCTTGCAAAATTAGAAAAAGCAGGACTTTTGTATATTAGCGTATTAACAGATCCTACAACAGGTGGAGTTACAGCAAGTTTTGCAAGTTTAGGAGATATTATATTGGCAGAACCAGGTGCATTAATTGGATTTGCCGGGCCAAGAGTTATTGAGCAAACAATAAAAGAAAAACTTCCAGAAGGTTTTCAAAGAGCTGAATTTTTACTAGAACATGGATTTATTGATAGAATAGTAGAAAGAAAAAATATGAGAGAAGAATTATATAAAATACTTACAATTCATAACTATTAATTGTATATTATAAGATTTTTTGTCACTTGCTGTCGAAGCTAAAGCTTCTCCAAACTGCGCGTGACTGCAAAATCTATAATATACAATTATATATAATAAATATAAGAAAGGATATCGAGATGTCTAATAAATTAGATGAATGGGATAGAGTACTAGAAGCAAGAAAAGTACAAAGACCAAAGGCTTTAGATTATATTGAAAATATATTTGATGATTTTATGGAATTACACGGAGATAGACTTTATGGAGATGATAGAGCTATTATAGGTGGAATTGGCTTCCTGCAAGGTATGCCTGTTACTGTTATAGGAGAACAAAAAGGAAAAAGTACAAAGGAGAATATGGAAAGAAACTTTGGTATGCCTAATCCAGAAGGATATAGAAAAGCGCTTAGATTAATGAAACAAGCAGAAAAGTTTAATAGACCAATAATTACATTTATTGATACACCTGGTGCCTATCCGGGAATTGGAGCAGAAGAAAGAGGTCAAGGAGAAGCAATTGCTAGAAACTTACTAGAAATGTCAACACTTAAAGTTCCAATTATTTGTGTAGTTATTGGAGAAGGTTCTAGTGGAGGAGCTCTTGCCATTGGCGTAGGAGATAGAATATTAATGCTTGAAAATTCAATTTATTCAATTCTTTCACCAGAAGGATTTGCAAGTATTTTATATAAGGATTCAAGTTTGTATAAAAAAGCAGCAAAAGAAATGAAGATAACAGCAAAGGATTTAAAAGAACTTGGCATAATTGATGAAATCATCAAGGAAGATAATATTTTTGAAAACACTAAAAAATCAATAGTGAAAAATTTAGAAAAGCTATTAAAAATTGAAAAAGATAAATTGCTAGAAACAAGATACCAAAAATATATGAAAATAGGAAAAGGAGAAAATTATGATTTTAAATAATAAAACTATTTTAATAATGGGATTAAGAAATAAGTGGAGTATTGCATGGGGAGTTCTAAGGAAAGCATATGAAAATGGAGCTAAAATAATATATACATATAATAATGAAGAACCAGAAAAAATGCAAAAATTAACAGAAGAAATTCCAAATGCAAAAGGATATAAATGCGATGTTTCAAGTGATGAAAGCATAGAACAATGCTTAGAACAAATAAAAAAGGATTTTGGAAAAGTAGATGGAATTTTACATAGTATAGCACATGCAAATACAGAAGACTTAAGAAATGATTTCATATATACTTCAAGAGATGGATTTGCACATAGTATGGATATTAGCTGTTATTCATTAATTTCTATTTGCAAATATGCTATTCAAAAAGAATTATTAAATGATAATGCAAGCGTTATTGCTCTTTCATATTATGGTGCAGAAAAGAGTATTGAAGGATATAATTTGATGGGAGCAGCAAAAGCAGCATTAGAAGCTTCTATCAGATATTTAGCAAAAGACTTAGGAAGAAAAGGAATTAGAGTAAATGCTATATCAGCAGGACCAATAAAAACATTATCTGCAAAGGGAATTAAAGATTTTGGTAGTATATTAAATGTAGTGGAAGAAAGAGCACCTCTACATAGAAACGTAACTATAGAAGACGTAGGAAATACATCAGCATTTTTATTTAGTGATATGTCTTCAGCAATAACAGGAGAAGTAATACATGTAGATTCAGGATTTTCAACAGTTGGAGTATAAAGGGGTTGATATAATTAATGTCTAAAAGAATGAGGACTAGGCCTTTGGCTAGTATGGAAGATATACTTCATCCAGAGATGAAAATAGAGACATTAAAAAGAGAAGTAGAAAGTTTAAAAGCAGAACTAAATAAGAAAGAAAAGCTAAATAAAGAAAAAGACAAAAAAATAGAAGAATTAACACAAATAAATCAGGAATTGGCTCAAAAAAACAAAGGATTAGATTTAAGAGGTATATTAATTCCAAGAGAAACTGCAAAAGTATCATATCATAAAAGTGTAGAAATAATAGAACAATGTCTTTTAGAGACGAATAAGAAAATTATTGTACTATGTGAAGGTGCGAAAAGCAGTTGGGATTATAGAATTTATACTAAAATATATCCAAATGCTATTATTGTACCATTTGGAAGCTGGAGTAGAATAGAAAAAAATCTAATAGCATATCGAAAAAAAAGTGATATTTTTTATGCTATTATAGATGGAGATAAAAGAGGTGGAAGAATAAAAACAGCGTTAATGCAAGAGGGAATTTTCTGCTTAGATGTAAGAGCAATAGAAAATTTATTCTTTATAGATGAAATTTTTATAAAGGTATTAGATGACTTAAAAATACCAAATTCAAAAGAGTGGTTAAAAAAAATAAAAAAAGTAGCTTTAGAAAAATATAAAGATGAAGAAAGTTCATATGAGGTAACATATAAAAATGTTTTATTATATTTTCCACCTAAAAAATTAATGGGATTAGTTTTTAATACTATTGGGTCAAATAAGTTAGCAGGATATTTTGATTGCGCTTATAAAAATTTAGATAATCCTGAAATAATGGAAGTGGTAAAAAAATATATGCCAACAATAATATCAGAAGAAATATAATTGTGTATAATTCACAATTATATTTTTTTAACTTAAATCTATTGCAGAACTTTTGTTTGTATGATATAACATTATGTGAGGTGAATAAAATGAAATTTGTACATATCGCGGACTTACATTTAGATAGTCCTTTTACTACTATAAGTGATAGAGCTGATTTGGGAATGCAAAGGAGACTAGAACAAAGAGAAGCATTAAAAAAAGTTGTAGAGTTTATAAAAGAAAATGAAATTGAATATTTATTTATAAGTGGAGATTTATATGAACAAGAATATATAAGAGAAAGTACAATTAAATATGTAAATGATTTATTTAAAAAAATACCAAAAACTAAAATATATATTATACCAGGAAATCATGATCCATATATTAAAAATTCATATTATGCATTATTTAATTGGAATAATAATGTAAAAATATTTACACAAAATGTAGAGAAAATAGAAAATGAAGAAGTAGATATTTATGGTTTTGGATTTAATAATTTTGAAATGCGAGAAAATCAATTAGAAAATATAAAAATAGAAAATAATAATAAAATAAATATTTTAATAACGCATGGAGATATAATAGATTCAATATATAATCCAATGAATATTAATTTATTAAAAAATAAAGGCTTTGATTATGTGGCATTAGGTCATGTTCATAAAAGAGATGATAGTACAAATATTGTTTATCCAGGTTCTTTAATTTCTTTAGGATTTGACGAGTTAGGTAAACATGGAATGATTGTTGGAGAAATAATTAATAAAAAATTATTAAAAAAATTTATTCCAATAGATAATAGAGAATTTATAGAAAAAGAAATAAATATTAGTGATATTTATTCTGAAGAAGAATTAATTGAAAAAATAAATAATGAAATAAATAATGATAATAATTTATATAAAATTAATTTAATTGGGTATAGAAATTTTCCAATTAATATAAATATTAAATTATTAAAAAATAATATTATAAAAATAAAAAATAATACAAAAATAAAAATAGAAATAAAAGAAAATAATTATACATTAAAAGGAATATTTATAAAAAAATTAAACGAGAAAAAAAATAATGGAGAAATTAATGAAAATATTTATGAAAAAATATTGGAATTAGGAATGCAGGTTTTAGAAAAAAATAATAAATAAATGAAAATTGTCAAAAAGGATAAAAAAATGTCGCAGATTAATAGAAAAAACAAAAGTATAATGGTATTAAATTAGAAAAGAAATAAAAGGTTTATAGAAAAATAATTAATAAAAAAATAACGGAGAAATATAAATTGAATAAAAATAGTTAATAAAAATTTAATTAATAAAAAATTGGAGGAAAAAATTTTGAAAATAAAAAATATAAAAATTAATTCATATGGTAATTTAAAAAATAAAGAAATTAATTTTAAAAAAATAAATATTATTTTTGGAAAAAATGAAAGTGGAAAATCTACATTATTAAATTTTATAAAAAATATTTTTTATGGAATTTCAAAAAATAAAAATGGGAGAAATTTTTCAGATTATGAAAAATATTTGCCTTGGACAGGAGAAGATTTTTCTGGAAAAATAAAATATGAATTAAATAATGGAAATACTTATGAAATATTTAGAGATTTTAATAAGAAAAATCCTAAGATATATAATGAAGAAATGGAAGATATTTCAGAAGAATATAAAATTGACAAAAAGACAGGAATACAGTTTTTTGAGGAACAGACAAATGTGGATGAAAAAACATTTATGTCAACATGTTTTGCTATGCAGAAGGAAATATATATAGATAGTGCAGAACAGGGAATACTACTACAAAAAGTGGCAAACCTAGCGGATAGCGGGGCAGAAGATGTGTCATATAAGAAGGTAATGAGTACACTTAACACTATGCTACTAAATGAAGTAGGTACGAGTAATAGTAGAGAGAGACCTATTAATATAACTAGGCAGAATATAGAAAAGTATGAGTATGACTTAAAGACAATAAATGACCTCAAAGAAAAAAGGTTTTATTTAGAAAACGAAATTAATAATTTAAAAGAAAATATTGCTTTAAAAAATAAAAAAGAAAAATTATTAGAAAAAATAAAATTAATATTAGATAAAAATAAAATTGAAAAAGAAAAAAACAAAATAAAAAAAGATTTATTTGAAGAAAATAAAAATAAAATAAAAAAATTAGATAATGAAAAAGATAATTTATTAAATAAAATTAATTCAATAGAAAATAATTTAGAAAAAAATAAAAATAATAAAAAAATAAAAAAAAATAAAATAATTAATTTTATAATATTTTTAATTTTAATTATAATTAATATTTTTAATTTTATTTTTATAAAAAATAAAATAATTAATATTATATTAATTTCATTAATTCCAATTTATTTTATTTATTTAATAATTAATATTTTAAAAAATAAAAAAATAAATAAAATTGAAAAAGAAAAATTAAATAAATTAAATATAGAAAATAATGAGATTAATAATCAAATGAAAACTTTAGATATGCAAATAGAAATATTAGAAAAAAATAATGAAGAAATAGAACAAGAAATAAAAAATATAGATAATAAATTATTAGAATATTTATTATTAAGTAAAGAAGAAATAAAAAAAGAATATAATAATATATATTCAGAAAATGAAATAAATAATTTATTTGATTCAGATATTGATTTAATTATAGAAAAAAATAATAAAGAAATAAATGAATATAATTTGACATTACATAGATTAGAAATAGATAAGGAAAATATTGAACCAGAATTAGAAAAATTATTAAATATAGAAGAGGCATTAGAAATAGAAAAAGAAAAATTAGAAGAATTAGAAAATAGAGCACAAGAATTTGAAATAACAAAAGAACTATTAGAAGAATCTTATTCAGAAATGAAAAAGAATGTTTCACCAAAATTTAATAAATCACTTTCAGATAATATAGAAAAAATATCAAATGGGAAATATAAAAATACTATAATTAATGATAATTTAATGGTAGAATTAGATGACGGAAGATATATTTCAGCAGATAAATTAAGTATTGGTACAAAAGAGCAAATTTACTTGTCGCTAAGGTTATCTATAATGAATGAATTATCAGATGAAAAATTACCAATAATTTTAGATGAAGCATTTGCATATTATGATGATGAAAGATTAAAAGCAGCTTTGGACTTTTTTGATAATGTAGAAAATCAGGTAATATTATTTACTTGTACTAATAGAGAAAAAGAATTATTAGATAATTTGAATAAAGAATATAATTATATTGAATTATAAAAAATACTGACCAAATTAATTTTGGTCAGTATTTTTTTCTTCAATATTTAAAGGATTAACATGAATTATTGCTAAATATACAAAATCCAATTTATCCAATTCATCTTCTAGCTTATCAGCTATTTCATGGCTTTCAAAAGTTGAAAGACTGCCATCTACAAATATTGTAATTGATATTAAATATTTATATCCAACAGGTGATGTATTTAAATGATTATATTTCTTTATTTCAGGATATTTTTCTAATACTTTAATAATTTGTTCTTTATCTTTTTCATTTAATGATTTATCCATTAAAACATTGAAACTCTCTACAAAAATCTTAAAACCAGTAAAGAAAATCCAAATAGAAATTCCAATACCAACTACACCGTCAAACCAATATATATTTATTAAACTTAATAGTACTGAAATTAAAGTAAAAGTAGTGATAATACAGTCATTTCTATGATCTTTCTTATTTGCTTCTAATAATAAATTATCCATTCCTTTAGCTAATTTAGAAGTATATATAAACAAGCTAAGTTTTACAACTATAGTTATAATACAAACTACTACTAAAAACCATGAAAATTCAAAGGTACTCTTATTAACTAAAGACATTACAGAATCATAAAGAAGAGTAAAAGCAATAAATATCATGGAAATACTAATAAACATAGAAAAAATATATTCAGCTTTTCCATGTCCCATATTGTGAGTATCATCTTTAGGCTCACTAGCAATTTTGCTCCCGATAAAAGTCATAAGTGAAGCAAAAATATCAGCTGCGCTATTTGCAGCATCCGCTATCATTGCCTGGCTATTAGAAATAAAACCAATAATTGCTTTAATTATTAGTAAAAATATATTACCTACAATTCCTAGAATTCCTGCTAATTTTGTTTTTCCGTATCTATCCATAATTATTCCTTTTCTTATTTTAAATTTATATCGCATAATTTCTATTATATCATGTAAAATTATTTAAGTAAATATATGTATTAAATAAAAAAATATACTAATTTAAATATTTTTTAGAAATAATTTATATAGCGATTGACAAATGCAAGAAATAAATGTATAAAGATAATATAAGTTAGTAAAAGAAAGGTGAAAATTATACATGAAAATCGCTGAAAGCCTTGAGGCTGTATATATATATATATATATATATATATATATTGTAGGATTTAATAAAATAAACATAAATATACATAGAGAAGAAGCTATGTATTTTAGGCGAACCTAAAATTCGTTTAAGATATGTAGCTTTTTTGCGCATGCAAGAAAAAAGAAAGAATGAACAGATTATAAAGGTAAATGAATATAAACCAATAAAGTGGAAATAATTAAAAAAAGAGAAAAAATAAACGACTCAAAAGCGATTGCAAAATGCAAACGGTTATGATATAACAGATACATAAAAAGTGAAATAAAAATAAAAGATTACGAGGGAGGAACAAAATGAAAAAAGAAAGTAAAGAACAAACCAATAAGAAGAAAAGGATAATAATGCTAATTACAGTAATAGCATTAATAGGAATAATAGTTGGAAGTATAGTAATAAGAAATGTTGTAGTAAACCAAGAAACAGAAGGAGAAAATTACTTAGCAGGAGGAAATGCAAATTCAAGCCTAATGGCAAGTTACATTAGAAAAGGAATAACAATAGGAGGAATAACAGGTACGCTTGAAAGTTTAGATACATCAGATGCTACAGCTACACCAGAAGATATATTAGAAGGGAAAACAGCGTATGTAAATGGAGTAAAAATAACAGGAACAATGAAAACAGGCCCAGGATTAGGAGATATAACTGGAAGCGAAACACAAAATACAGAAACTCAAGACAGTCTAGGAAATAAAGTAGTTATACCTGCAGGATTCAAAGTAGTAAATCCACAAGATAATGTAGAAAAAGGAATAATAATAGAAGATGTATCAGCAGGTGATGCTAATACAAAAGGAAGTCAATTTGTATGGATACCAGTAGGAAAAATAAAAACCTCGCAAGGAGAAAAAACAATAACATTAGGAAGATATGATTTTAATACCTCAGGAAATGTCATCCAAGTCTCAAGTTCATTTAAAGAAGAAACAGCGAGTGAACATGCATCAAGTGGATATGGAAATACAATAGCGAAAGACATAAATGCATTTAAAAATAGTGCGAATGCAAATGGAGGCTATTATATAGGACGCTACGAAGCGGGAGATGCCCTAGCTACAAGTTCAGCAAGAAGGTCTAATACAAGTGATACGAATCCAATAGTGTGTAAAACAGGAGTATATCCTTATTCTTATATAACACAACCACAAGCAGCAAGTTTATGTCAAAATATGTATAGTAGTAATAATTTTACAAGTGATTTAATAAATAGTTATGCATGGGACACAGCAATAGTATTCATACAAGAATGTAGTGGAGATAAAAATTATTCAAAACAAATAGGACGAAATGCAAAAAGGTCCTTACAGAAAGTAGGAGAAAGTATATTGGCAAATGTTGACAGTGGAGATGAAACAAAAGACGTAAGATGTAATATATATGACATGGCAGGAAACACAATGGAATTTACAACCGAGACGTACTCTAACACCTACTATCCTTGTGTCAGTAGAGGAGGCTTCTACAGTAATAGCGGCAATTACACGAGCGGTCGCTTCTACCACAATACGAGCGACAGTGGCAACAGCATTGCCTGTAGACCCACTTTATATTTGTAACACTGAACGCTTGCCTGCGATGCATTCCAAGGAGACTCGAACTTAGTAATGGTAGAAGACTAGAACTTGCATGAGAGGCTTCAAACTAAGATTGCTTAGTGTGAAGTCTCTCCGCGGGGCGAAATTTAGAACCTTATTGTAAATTGTCAGATAAGTGTACAGACTTACAAGAATAGTAAAATTTATTAGATAAATTGAAAGAGAGAAGAATATGAAAAACGCTGAAAGCCTTGAGACTGTATATATATATATATATATATCGTAAGATTTAACCAAATATCTATAAATAGAAATAGCAAAGAGCTATGTGTATTAACTGTGTTTAATATGCATAGCTCTTTGCCACCTTGATTAATGGAATACTGAAAAAATAAAATGAGTAAAGGGAGAAAAAGATGAAGTTTAATGAAAAAGTAAGGTTACTAAAGGAAAAAGTTGGAGACAAGGTATTGTTTGTTCAAAATGGTAATTTTTATATAGCAATAGGAAAAGATGCAGTACTATTGAATGAACTATTTAATTTAAAATGTACATGTTTTATAAAATACTTATGCAAAGTAGGCATTCCTATAAGAAGTTTAAATAGATATTTAGTCGCGTTAAAGGAAAAGGAGATAAGCTATATTGTATATAAAAACATTAATGGAGAACTAAAGGTAGAAGAAAATTTTGATGATGTAAATAAAAATATAAAAGCTATTTATAACTTAGGATGTGAGAATTGTAAATATGCAATATATCAATATGACAGAGAAGAAATAAGAAAATATTTAAATAAAGAATAAAGTTTAATTTTAGATAAAAATATAAAAAGGAAAAAGCAGTGGAAAAGGAAAAGTTAAAATTAATACCAAAATCAGAAAGATATATTCAATATATTATAGAACTAATAATAAAATTACCACGAACAGAAAAATTTAGTATTGGCAATGAATATAAAAGTAGTTTATATAATATGTTAGAAAATATAATGTATTTGAATAAAACTATAAGAATAAAGAATAGTAATGAAACAACAAGAAATGACAAAAACAATTTTATGAAAAAGGTAATAGAACAAGAAAAGTATGAAAAAATTAAGATTTTAAATAAAATAGATTGTATGCTTAATTGTCAAAGAATTTATTTAAGAATAATGTATAAAAATAAATGGATAGATGAAAATAAGTTAGATGTAGCAATGGACCAAATATATGAAATAGGACAAATACTTGGAGGATTAATAAAGTACTATGCCAAAAACTATTAGAAATGTGTGGGATAAAAATTTAAGCTATGAAAAATTAATGAAAGCACATATAGAAAGCAAAAAAGGTAAAACATCAAGAAAAGAAACAATACTGTTTAATTTAAAACAAGAAGAATATATAAAATACATATATGAAAATCTAAAAGCTGGAACATATAAACATGGGGGATATAGCTCGTTTTATGTATATGAACCCAAAAAACGAAAAATAGAGAAATCAAAATATATAGATAGAATTGTACATAGATGGCTAGTAGATAACATTTTAAAGCCATATTATATACCAAGATTTATAGAAACGAGCTATGCATGTATAGAAAAAAGAGGAATGCATAAAGCGTGTTTAGATGTACAAAAAGCAATGAGGTATATGAAAAATAAATATGAGAATTACTATATACTAAAAATGGATATAGCAAAGTTCTTTCAAAACATAGATAAAAATATATTATTTAGTATATTAAGGAAAAGAATATTAGACAAAAAAGTGTTATGGCTAATAAAAGAAATAATTTATTCAAATTATATGGAAACAGGAGCAAAAAGTCTACCAATTGGAAACTATACATCACAAATGTTTGCCAACATATATTTAAATGAGTTAGACTGGTATGTCAAAGAAAAGTTGAAGTATAAGTGGTATTATAGGTATATGGACGATGAAATTTTATTAGTACAAACTAAAGAAGAAGCAATAAAAGCATTAAAAGAAATAAAAAAATTCCTAAAAGATAATCTACAATTAGAATTAAACAACAAAACACAAATTTTCAAAGGAAAGCAAGGAGTTAACTTTTGCGGATATAAAATAAAAGAATATAATTTGAAAATTAGAGACAAAGGTAAGCGCAAGTTGAAAAATAAAATAAAAGAACTAAAATATAATATAAGAAATGAAAAAATGACATATAAAGAGGCAAAAAAATATTTGTGTGGACATATAGGATACATACAAATAGCAAATGTAAAAGGATTAATTAACAATTTATTTTATAGTGAATAACTAGTGAATTAAAATTAGGGACAAGTTATAACCGAGACGAACTCTAACACCAACAATCCTTGTGTCAATAGAGGAGGCAACTACAATAATAGCAACAATTACACGAGCAATCGCAACAACAACAATACGAGCAACAGTAACAACAACATTGCCTGTAGACCCACTCTAATATTAATTCGGATTATGCATTTCAAGTGAATGTATACGGTAATATATTAGATATTAAAGAGACTTGTTCCTTCCTAATTAAGGTAAATATATTAATTAATTACGAGTAAGTAAGAAAGCTGAAAATTTGTAATTAATGAGTTTTAAATAAAAAAATAATAGGTTTAAGATGAATGAAATATATATAATGGGCAAATTAGTTAATGTAGAATATTTATTTATATATAAAGGAAAACATACAAGTTTAGCAAAAGGTTACATAGAAGATGAAAAGCAAATTATATCAATAATTGCAATTGACGAAATTGCAGATAAAATGTATGTAAATAATAATAAATTAGTGATTGCTAACGGAAGCTTTATTAATAATAAGATAATAATAAAAGAAATTGAGAGTATATAAAAAATACAAATTTTTTAGTCACATATTTTAATAGACAGTGAAATGCTTGAAAGATATAGAAATTTGTAGTATAATAATTAAGTCGAAGAAAAGCATCCTGTAATAAATGAGAAATGAACTTTGACAACAAAATACCCCCTAATATATAATTTCAATATAGACGACAAACTCAAAAGTCTATGAAATTAGTATATTGGAGGTAAGAATAATGACTAAATCACAAAATTTAAAATTTGATGCTATTGAAAACACAGATGCAATCGTAG
>CALXVF010000026.1 GCA_944391895.1 uncultured Clostridia bacterium | reverse complement strand
ATAAGTACAAAAAAAAGAATGAAAAACTCAATATTCCTAGTACTTCTGATTATTACAATGTTAATTGTTAGAATAGGGTATCTTCAATTAGTACAGGGAAGCGAACTGAAAGAAAAAGCCTATGCACAACAAACTTCAGATAGAAAAGTAAATGCTAAAAGGGGAACGATATATGATGCAACTGGAAAAACAGTATTGGCAGTAAGTAGTACAGTAGAAACAGTAACAATAAATCCAGGAAATATAAAAGAAGAAGACAAAGAAAAAGTTGCTAGAAAACTATCAGAGCTATTTGAACTAGACTATGAAAAAACTTTAAAAAAAGTTAAAAAAAGGTCTTCAATTGAAACCATAGCTCAAAAAGTTGATAAAGAAAAAACTAATCAATTAAGAACATGGATGGAAGAAAATAATATTAAAGAAGGAATAAATATAGATGAAGATAGTAAAAGGTATTATCCATTAAATACTTTGGCTTCACAGGTAATAGGATTTTGTGGTTCGGATAATCAAGGCTTGAATGGTATAGAAGCAAAATATGATGAATACTTAAAAGGAAAAGCTGGTTCAATAAGTAGAATAACAGATGCATCTGGTGGAATGATAGAAAATACATCAGAAAAATATACAGAACCTACAGATGGAGATGATTTAGTACTTACGATAGATGCAACAATTCAAGGAATAGCAGAGAAATACTTAAAAGAAGCATGTATAGACAATAAGTGCACAGATGGTGGAAATATATTAATAATGAATCCTAAAAATGGAGATATATTAGCATTAGCAGGATATCCAGATTATAATTTAAATGAACCATTTGCAGTAGATGAAAGCTTGTCTAGCGAAGAACAAAATAAGCAGATGCAAGGACTTTGGAGAAATAAAGCAATATCAGATACTTATGAACCAGGTTCTACATTCAAGTTGGTAACTACTTCAGCAGCGCTAGAAGAAGGCATAACGACACCGGATAAAGAAGGAGAATTTTGCTGTGTAGGACACATAGAAGTTGCAGGAGTAAGAATGAAATGCTGGAGGTATTATAATCCACATGGTAGCGAAAGCTTAAGGCAGGCTTTAATGAATTCATGCAATCCAGTATTTATAGGTTTAGGACAAAAGATAGGAGTACATAAATACTATGAATATTTAAATAAATTTGGATTTTTTACAACAACAGGAGTGGATTTGCCAGGTGAAGCGGGTTCTATTTTCCTAAAAGAAGAAAAAGTAGGCCCAGTTGAACTCGGAACAATATCTTTCGGCCAAAGATTTGAAGTAACACCAATACAAATGGCCACGATGTTATCTACAATTGCAAATGGTGGAACATATGTAAAACCAAGAGTAGTTAAACAGATAATAAGTAATACAGAAAAAGATGAAAATGGAAATCGTAAAGTAACAAATATAGAAGTGAAAAAAGGTGAAAGAGTTATTTCAGAAAAAACAGCAAAAGACGTATTAAGTATGATGGGGTCAGTTGTTTCAGAAGGTACCGGAAAGAATGCAAAAGTTGAAGGATATTCAATCGGAGGAAAAACAGGTACATCAGAAGATGGAGTAAATACAGGAAAATATGTAACATCTTTTATTGGAACAGCACCCATAGAAGACCCACAAGTAGTAGTACTTATAACATTATATAATCCAACAGGAGAAGGAGGACATCAAGGAGGTGGAGTTGCAGCACCAGTTGGAGGGCAAGTATTTAGTGAACTTCTACCATATTTAGAAGTCAAAAAGAATGAACTTTAAGAATTGAAGTGAACCCCAAGTGCTAGAAAAAAGTTTAACAAGGAGGGTTCATTTTTAGAGGGCTAATTGGACAAGGCTTAACTTGGACGAAAACTTCCATTTATATTGACAAAATCAAATAAATTAAATATAATTATGTAGACAAAACTATAAAGAAGGGGGTTATAATTATGAATTATGAAATTAAAGAATATTCAAAAAAGTATGAAAAAGAATTAACAGAACTTTTAATGAGAGTATGCGTAAATGAATATAAAATGAAAGAATATGAGAAACCCCTGAAGCAGTATGTTAAGAAAAAAGAATTTAAAAAAGCATGGATTGTTTTAAATGATGAAAGAATCATTGCTACAATAGGGTATGAAGAAAAAAGCAAAGATATTGCAGAAATAAAAAAGGTATATATTGATAAAGATTATAGACATCAAGGATTAGGAAGAAAAATGATGGACTATGCTGTTCAATATATTAAAGACAATGATTATCACACTATATATGTCGGAACTTCAGATAATTTTTCTAATGCAATAAACTTCTACCAAAGATATGGATTTACAGACTTTGTAAGCGATGAAAATGGCTATGTCTTTGAAATGCAAATTAAATAATTTAAAACAATAGGAAGGAACTGAAAATGGCAAAAGTAAAATTTAGTATAATTATTCCAACATATAATTCTGCTAATGAAGTAGTAAATGCGATAGAAAGCATAAAAAAACAGAGTTTTAAAGATTATGAAATAATAGTTGTAGACGATTGTTCTACTGATAATACTGCAGAAATATTAAATAAGATAGAAGGAATAAGAGTAGTAAAAAATCAAGAAAACCTAAAAGCTGGAGGTTCTAGAAATCAAGGACTAAATATTGCAGAAGGGGAATACATCATATTTTTAGATGCAGATGATTATTTGGCTGAGGAAGAAACATTACAGAAAATAAATGATGTTATTGGAAAAGATGTACCAGATATTGTATATTTAGGCTTTAAAAAGGTAGGAAGAGATATAGAAGAAATATGGATTCCAACAGAGGAAAACTCAACTTTTTCAAAAAGAGCTCACGAATGGAAAGACGAGAATGTATGGGATGTATGTTGGAATAAAGAATTCCTTGATAAGAATAATATAAGATTTGTAGAAAAAAAATATTTTGAAGACTTTGTATTTTATTATACCGGTATTATGAACGCAAATCAATATAAAGTAGCAAGCTTTATTACTCATATATATACTAGATTTAAAGATGATAGCATGACATTAAAAATAACAGAACAGAAATTACAAGACTTATACTATAATGTAAACGAATTTTTGGAAAGAGCAAAAAATGTAGATTCAGAAAAGAAAGCAGATGTAATTTATGCTATATACAGAGTTGTAGAGTATTCAACAAGATTATTGCTAGAATATGAACGCATAGAAAAACAAAACCAATTAAAAGATTCATTAACTAAAAGATACAGTAATTTAATAGAAAAATATAAAAATATTAATCTAGTTAATAAACAGGAAGAAGATATTATCTGGATTTGTTGGTGGCAAGGAATAGAAAATGCTCCAGAAATCGTAAAAAAATGTTTGAATAGTGTGAAAAAATATAATCCGGATAAAAAAATAATAGTAGTAACAGAAAAGAATTAT
This sequence comes from uncultured Clostridia bacterium, assembly GCA_944391895.1. GTDB lineage: Bacteria > Bacillota > Clostridia > TANB77 > CAG-508 > CAG-793. Next base: position 8,674 of record CALXVF010000026.1, on the reverse strand, counting down.
AAAGAATACGTAACAATTCCAGATTATATAGAAGAAAAATTAAAAACAAAAAAGATGTCGATAACACATTTCTCAGATGTTTTAAGAGTAAATTTGCTAAGCAAATATGGAGGACTTTGGTTAGATGCTACATGTTTCTTGACAGCCGACATATCTGAGTATTTTAAAAAAGAATTCTTTACAATAAAATTACCATACAATGAAAAAGAAAAATGTATTTCAGGAGGAAAATGGTGCGTTTTCTGTATGTATGGAAAAAGTAATAATGTGCTATTTGATTTTTTGAAAGAATTTTATGACTTGTACTGGAAAGAGAGAGATGAAATAGAAGATTACTTCATAATGGACTATGCAATAAAAATTGCATATGAAAATATAGAAGAAGTAAGAAAAATGTTAGATAATGTTCCAGAGAATAATGCAAATATTCATATGCTTAAAGAAATGTTAAATGAAGAATACAATGAGGAAGAATATCAGAGCCTACTTTCAACTAACAAAATTCATAAGTTAGCACATGAAAGAAAATATGTTACGACAACAGAAGATGGAAAAGAAACATACTATGGACATATTATGAAATAAACGCAAGTTAAAAACTTGCGTTTTTATATTATCAAATAATTCTTAACATTGAAATAAGTAAATTGCTAAAATTTGTAAAAAATACTTGAAAAATATAAAATAATGAATTATAATAATAACTGTGGTAAAAATTGGAACAAAGGAAGAGGGTATCATGGATATAATAATAATGCAAAACAATAGAATAATTTTGTGTGTAGTAACAGTACTATTCACGTTAATAACGATGTTTCTTCAAAACAAAATACTTATGCAAATTTTAAATCTAAAAGAAGTCAAATTCACAAAAATTTTCTTATTTCAAGCAATCTTATTTTCTGTGACTAGAGTCATAATGCCTATTCAGCTTCATAAAATAATTGAAATCTTAACACAAATCCTAATTTACAAAAAATATCTAAAAGTTAATACAGAAAAAGTTTTATTTGCTGAGGAAATAAATGTAATTATATTTTCAGTAACAGAACTAATAAGCATAAAAGTATTTACTGAACTATGTGAAGTAAATTCTTTAGAAAGTGCTCTAGCTAGTATGGACTTCATGGCATATATAACTATAACTGCGATTCTAGTAAAACTATTAATTTATATACTATTAAAAAAATTTAATATCTCAATAAATATACCAGAATATATTAGTTGTGAATCAAAAAAGCAAATCATAGAAGTAGCAACAGTTTCAACAATATTAATAATATTCAATGAAATAGAAATTTTAAATTGTATGCAAACAATACCTAATACAATTTATTTGTTAGACATTATTTTACTAATTTCATATTATTTAATAAGTACAACAAATATGCTTAAAACTCTTCAAATCGAAACAGATAAAAACGAAATAAATAATTTAGAAAGTAGTAATGATAGACTTCAACATAACTACGACAATATATGTGCACTAAAGCATGATTTTGGAAATATCATGCAAGGCTTTGGAGGATTTATAGCAACAAAAGATTTTGATGGACTTCAAAAAATGTACAATGATGTAATATGCGAATGTCAATCATTAAATAATATAAAAGCATTTGATAAAGACATAATAAATAATCCGGCAATATATAATCTAATCAATAATAAATATTTACTAGCTAAGCAATATGATATCGAAATAAATTTAGAAGTATACATAGATTTCAATTCATTAAAAATTAAAACATATGAACTATGTAGAATTCTAGGAGTATTAATAGATAATGCAATAGAAGCTGCAAAAGATTGTGAAGAAAAAGTAATTAATATCAAGTTTTTAAAAGACAATTCTAATAAAAGAAATCTAATTGTTATAGAAAACACTTGCAAAAACTACCTTATAGATATTAATAAAATGAAAGAAAAAGGATTTTCAACAAAGAAGAATAAATTATTTCATGGATTAGGACTATGGAAAGTAAATCAAATTATCAAGAAAAATGAAAACTTAAGATTATATACAACAAGAGATAAAATGTTCAAACAACAATTAGAAATATATAGTTGGGAATAAAATTTTGGGGACGTTACTTAGAAGTTCATAAATAAAAACAAGATTATTTGCATAATAATCTTGTTTTTTTAATAAACTTAAGTGTATAATATACAATGGAAATATTATATACAATAAAAGGAGAAGAATATGGAATTAAAACATATATTATCAGGAATCGAAGGATTAAAAGCTAAAGGAAACCTAAGTCTTGATATAACAGGAATTACAAATGATTCCAGAGAGGTTAAAGATGGCTTCTTATTTATAGCAATAAAAGGTTTTGATACTGATGGTCATGCCTATATAAATAAAGCAATAGAGAATGGAGCTAAAGCTATATTAATACAAGAAGAAATGGCTAAACAAGTAATTAGCCAAATTCCTGAAAATATAACTTTAATTACATCAGACAATACAAGAAAAGCAACTGCAATATGTGCTTGTAACTACTATGATAATCCATCAAGAAAAATGCAACTTATAGGTGTAACTGGAACAAAAGGAAAAACAACAACAACATTCATGATAAAAACAATATTAGAAAAACAAGGAATAAAAACAGGATTAATAGGAACAATAGCAACATATATAGGAGACAAAAAATTAGAAGATAGTGACAGAACAACACCGGATAGTATAAAATTACAATCATATTTCGCACAAATGGTAGAAGCGGGTTGTAAAGCTTGTGTAATGGAAGTATCTTCACAAAGTTTAAAACTTCATAGAGTAGATGGATGTGATTTTAACATAGGTATTTTCACTAATTTTTCAGAAGACCACATTAGCGAAAAAGAACATCCAGATATGGAAGATTACTTTAATGCAAAAGTAAAACTATTTCAAATGTGTCCAATAGGATTTATAAACGTAGATGATATAAACACAATAAGAGTACCAAAACTTGCTCCAAACTGCACAATAAAAACTTATGGAATAGACAATGAATGTGATTTGCTTGCAAAAGATATAACAATAACAAATTCATATGTAGATTTTAGAGTTAAGCTAAATGGAAAAAATGAAAGAATAAAAACAGATATTCCAGGAAGATTCAGTGTTTATAATAGTTTAGCAGCAATATCAGTTGCTGAAAAATTAGGATGCTCTGTTGAAAACATAAAAGAGTCACTAGAAACTGTAAAGGTTCCAGGAAGAAGTGAGCTTGTAGATAACAAACTTGGACTTACTATAATGATTGATTATGCACACTCACCAGAAAGCTTGGAAAGCATATTACAAGCTGTAAAATCATATACTAGAGGAAGAGTTATATCTGTATTTGGATGTGGAGGAGATAGAGATAATGCAAAAAGACCAATTATGGGAGCAATCTCAGGAAAAATAGCAACTTATACAATAATAACATCAGATAATCCAAGAACAGAGAAACCAGAAGAAATAATAAAAGAAATAGAAGAAGGCATCAAGAAAACAAATGCAAGATATGAATGTATAGTAGATAGAACAGAAGCCATAAGAAAAGCAATAAAAATGGCTAATAAAAACGATATCATTGTTTTAGCGGGAAAAGGTCATGAAACATATCAAGAAATAAATCACGAAAAACGTCATTATGATGAAAGAGAAATAATAAAAGAAATAATAGACGAAATGGAAAATGCCTAGGAGGAAATATACTAATGAGTTTTCAGATAAAGATATTATTATTGTCTTTTGCACTTAGTGTAATCGTATCATTAATAGTAATACCAATACTAAAAAAACTAAAAGTAGGTCAATCAGAAAGAGAAGAAGGACCAAAATCACACTTAACAAAAAAAGGAACTCCTACAATGGGAGGATTAATACTAATAATTACAACAATAATTTTAAGTGCATTTTTATATATTGATTATGCAAAAGATGAACCAGAAATCGCAACCAGACTTTTGCCGATGATATTCGTAACAATAGGATTTGGATTAGTTGGATTTATAGATGATTTCAAAAAAGTAGTTCTTCATAATACAGACGGATTAAGTCCAAGGCTAAAAATGTTAGGACTTATGATAATAGCAATTGCATATGTAGTAATGCTAGTATTCAACTTTGAAAATGGAACAGATATTTATATACCATTTGTAAATCAATATATAACTCTGCCACTGTGGTTATATATACCATTTGCGGTAGTAGTAATATTAGCAACAACAAATGCTGTAAATTTAACAGATGGAATAGATGGATTAGCAACTAGTGTTACAACAATAATACTTACTTGTTTAACAGTAATTTCAATAGTTTGGGAAGTTAAAGAAACAACAATTTTTGGATGTATAGTAATAGGTGCAGCTTTAGGATTTTTACTTTTCAATTTACATCCAGCACAAATATTTATGGGAGATACAGGCTCACTTCTTTTAGGAGGAGCAATAGCTGGAATTGCATTATATTTAAAATTACCACTACTATTATTGATAATTGCAATTATACCAGTAATAGAAACAATATCTGTAATGATACAAGTATTAGTTTTCAAAAAAACAGGGAAAAGAGTATTTAAAATGACTCCAATACACCATCACTTTGAATTATGTGGATGGAAAGAAAACAAAATAGTTTCTATATTTAGTTTAGTTACTCTAATTATGAGTATGGTAGGAATTATGATAATATAGATAGGAGGAACAATGCAAACTACCAAGAAAAAAGTAGCAAAAAATAACTCAAAAATATCACAGTTAAAATTAAATAATAGAGTAGATTTACCACTACTAATCATTGTACTAATTTTAGTAGCAATAGGATTAGTAATGGTTTTGTCAGCTAGTAGCCCAACTGCACTTGCAGAATCAGGAAAGAGTTATACATACTTTCGAACGCAAGCAATTGCTGCTGTGCTTGGATTTATTGCAATGTTCATTTTATCAAAATTTAATTATGATATTTATAAAAAATTTTATAAAATAATATATGTACTATCAGTATTAATATTGTTCATGGTTTTAATTCCGAAAATAGGAGTTGAATCAAATGGCGCAAGAAGATGGATTAATTTAGGAATACAAATACAACCATCAGAAATAACAAAAATAGGTTTAATAATTTGGGTTGCAGGATACTATAGTGATCCAAAAAATAAAATAGAAGGATTTTGGGCTAGTTGTTTAAAACCAATAATAGCAGTAGGAATACCAATATTAGTATTATATTTTGTACAAAACCATTTAAGTGCAGGAATAGTTATTGCAATGGTAACAGCTGTTATGATTGTTATGAGCGGTTGCCAACTAAAATATATTGCATATATTATTGGACTAGGAGTAGGAGCAATTGCTATAATTTTTCCATTCGTAAGAACAAAGTTCGCAGATGGATTTAGATCAGATAGAATTGCAGCCTGGCTTGACCCATGGGAAAATCCTACTGGAACATCTTATCAAACAATTCAGGGACTATATGCCATAGGTTCAGGAGGATTATTTGGAGTAGGTTTAGGAGAAAGTAAACAAAAATATTTATACATACCAGAAGCTCATAATGACTTTATCTTTGCCATTATAGCTGAGGAACTTGGATTTATAGGATGTGCAGTAGTTTTAGGACTATTTGCAGCATTAGTAGTAAGAGGAATAGTAATTGCAATTAGAGCTAAAGATACATTTGGAAGTTTAGTTGCTATAGGAATAACTGCTCTTATTGCAACACAAGTAATATTAAATATAGCAGTTGTTACAAATACAATACCAAATACAGGAATTTCTCTTCCTTTCCTAAGTTATGGAGGAAGTTCACTTCTTATTTTGTTAAGTGCAATGGGAGTACTATTAAATATTTCGAGAACAGCTAAAAAGATATAGGAGGAATGGCAAATGAGAGTAGTAATAGCAGCTGCTGGTACAGGTGGACATATAAACCCAGGTGTAGCAATAGCAAATAAAATTATGAAAGAAGAACCAAATTCAAAAATAATTTTTATTGGAACAAAAAGAGGATTAGAAACAAACCTAGTACCAAGAGCAGGTTATGAACTAAAAACAATCGAATCATTTGGTATATCAAGAAGTCTAAGCGTAAAAAATATAAAAAGATTAGTAAAAACAATAGGCTCAATAGGAGAATCAAAAAAAATATTAAAAGAATTTAAGCCAGACCTAATTATAGGAACTGGAGGATATATATGCATTTCAGTTTGTTTAGCAGCAAAAAAATTAAAAATACCATATATAATACATGAAAGTAATGTTTTGCCAGGTGTAGCAACAAAATTACTATCAAAAAATGCAGAAAAAATCTTAGTAGGATTTGAAGAAGCGAAAGAAAGACTACCTAAAGCAAAACAAATAGTTTTAACAGGAACACCTACAAAAGTCAATAAATTACAATTGACAAAAGATGAAATAAAAGAGAAAAAAGAAAAACTAGGATTTGATACAAATTTACCACTTGTATTAGTTTTTGGAGGAAGTCAAGGAGCTCAAAGTATTAATATAAGTATGCTAGGAATAATAGAAAAAAGAAAAAATACAAATTACCAAATAATGTGGGCTGCAGGACCAGAACAATATGAAATAGTAAAAAATAAATTTTCAGAAAAAAATATAGATATAAATAATATTAAAGGAATAAAAATAGTTCCTTACATATATGAAATGGAAGAAATAATGAATATAGCAGATTTAATCGTTTCAAGAAGTGGTGCTATGACAGTAACAGAAATAGAAAAAGTAGGAAAACCTGCAATATTTATTCCATTTCCTTATGCTGCAGAAAATCACCAAGAATATAATGCAAGAGCACTAGAAAAGAAAAAAGCAGCTAAAGTAATTTTAGATAAAGATTTGACAGAAGAAGTTTTAAATGATAATATATTAAGTCTTACTAAAGATAAAGAAGAACTAGAAAGAATGGGAAAAAGAGCAAATGAAATGTCTATAAAAAATGTCGAAGACAAAATTTACAGTGAAATAGAGAGGAAATAAAAATGGCAGACAAATTAATCATAGTGGAATCTCCATCAAAAGCAAATACTATAAAAAAATTTCTTGGGAATAATGTAAAAGTGGTAGCTTCTATGGGACATATAAGAGATTTACCAAAATCAAAACTAGGAATAGATGTCGAACATGATTTTGAACCACAATATATAAATATTAGAGGAAAAGCAAGCTTAATAAATAGCCTAAAGAAAGATGCTAAAGCAGCTAAAATGGTATACTTAGCAACCGACCCCGACCGTGAAGGAGAAGCAATAGCATGGCATTTAGCATATATTTTAGGAATACCAGAAGACGAAGTTTGTAGAGTAACATTTAATGAAATAACAAAAGAAACAGTAAAAGAATCAATTAAAAATCCAAGAAAGATAGATAAAAATTTAACAGATGCCCAGCAGGCAAGACGTGTACTAGATAGAATAGTGGGATATAAAATAAGCCCAATACTTTGGAAAAAAGTAAAAAGAGGACTATCTGCAGGAAGAGTACAATCAGTAGCAGTAAAGCTTATAGTAGATAGAGAAAAAGAAATAGAAGCATTTATACCAGAGGAATACTGGAATATATATGCAGAACTTTCAAAAAATAAAGAAAAATTTGTAGCTAGATTTTATGGAAAAGACGGCAAAAAACTAGAACTTCATAAAAAAGAAGAAGTAGATGAAATAATAAAAAATATAGAAAATGGGAAATATATAGTAACAGACATAAAAAAAGGTGAAAAGAAAAGAACACCAGCACCACCATTTACCACAAGTACAATGCAACAAGAAGCTTCAAGAAAATTAGGATTTCCAATTAGAAAAACAATGCAAGTTGCACAAGGACTTTATGAAGGTGTAAAAGTGGAGGAAAAAGGAACAGTTGGGTTAATAACATATATGAGAACAGACTCAACAAGAATTTCAGAAGAAGCAAGAGCAGCAGCTAAAGTCCATATAACACAAAAGTATGGCGAAAAATATTATGAAAATAGATATTATAAAACTAAATCAGGTGCACAAGATGCGCATGAAGGTATAAGACCAACATATATTGATTTAGAACCAGAGAGGGTAAAAGATTCATTAACACCTGACCAATATAAATTGTATAGACTAATATATAATAGATTTATTGCAAGCCAAATGGCACCAGCAGTATTTGATACAATAGCAGCAAATATAGATGTAAACAATTATAATTTTAAAGCAAATGGACAAACTCTAAAATTTAAAGGATTTATGAGTGTATATGTAGAAGATAAAGATGTAAAAACAAATGAAGATGAAGAAAGTAAAATGCCAGAATTACAAATTGGCGAAGAAGTAAAAAAAGAAAAATTGGACCCAAAACAAAGTTTTACTGAACCACCACCAAGATATACAGAAGCAAGTTTAGTTAAAGCATTAGAAGAAAAAGGAATAGGACGTCCTAGTACTTATGCAACTATTATTTCAACAATATTAGATAGAAGATATATCAAAAAAGAACAAAAACAGTTAGTACCAACAGACCTTGGAAAAGTAGTTAATAAACTTTTAGTGGAAAACTTTAAGGATATTATAAATGTTGAGTTCACTGCAGATATAGAAAATCAGTTTGATGAAATAGCAGAAGGAAAAGAACCTTGGAAACAAGTTATAAGAGAGTTTTACACACCTTTTGAACAAGAAGTGGAAAAAGTAGATAAAGAATT
>CALXVF010000025.1 GCA_944391895.1 uncultured Clostridia bacterium | reverse complement strand
AGCAATAGTTAGAAGGACACCTGTAGAGGCAGTCCATATATTTTGGACCTATACCTTATTGCGCAAAACTTTGATTTCACGCAACTTGATATTTCTAAATATGACCCCTTTCATGCCTACCTCTTCTATGTATCATACATCAATTTTAAATTAAAAGTATTTCTTCTATTTATTACTTTTATATAAAAATATATTTACAAAGGATAATAATAAATTCTTGGGAAATAAGAAATAAAAATCAAAATATATAAAAAGATTACCGTTTCAAAGTTACATTCAAAACGGTAATTTTTTATTAATTATTTTTAAAAATTTCATTCAATTTACTAACTAATTCATCATTACTTTCTGTTGCCATCATTTGAGCAATTAATTGTTCTGTTACTTCTGATTGAGGCATATTAGACATAGCTTTTCTTAAAGAATATACAGCATCTAATTCTTCTTTATTTAATAGCAAGTCTTCTCTTCTTGTACCTGATTTATTAATATCAATAGCTGGAAATACTCTTTTTTCGGATAATGCTCTATCTAAAACAACTTCCATATTACCAGTACCCTTAAACTCCTCAAATACAACTTCATCCATTCTGCTTCCAGTATCAATTAAAGCCGTTGCTAAAATTGTTAAGCTTCCCCCATCTTCTATATTCCTAGCTGCTCCAAAGAATTTCTTAGGCTTATGTAATGCTGCTGGGTCTAAACCTCCAGATAAAGTTCTGCCTGAAGAAGGTATTGTTAAGTTATAAGCTCTAGCAAGTCTTGTAATACTATCTAATAAAATAACAACATCCTTTTTATGTTCTATTAATCTTTTAGCTCTTTCTAAAACCATTTCAGCAACTTTTGCATGATGCTCTGGAAGTTCATCAAAAGTTGAGTATATAACATCTCCTTTTATTGATCTTCTCATATCTGTTACTTCTTCTGGTCTTTCATCTATTAATAATACTATTAATTCAATTTCTGGATTATTAGTTGTAATACTATTTGCTATTTTTTTCAAAAGAGTTGTTTTTCCTACTTTAGGAGGAGCAACAATCATACCTCTTTGTCCTTTTCCAATAGGGCATATTAAGTCTATCATTCTCATTGCATATTCTTTCGAGGTTGTCTCCATTTTAAGTTTTTCATTAGGATATATAGGAATAAGGTCATCAAACTTTTTTCTTCTATATGCCAATTCTGGAGCCTCTCCGTTAACTTCTCCAACATATATTAAAGCCGGGAATTTCTCTCCTTCTTTTGGATTTCTTGCAATACCTTTTATTTTGTCACCATTATCTAATCTGAATCTTCTGATTTGAACAGGAGAAATATATATATCGTCCGGTGTAGATAAATAATTTTTACCTCTTAGAAATCCATATCCATCTGGCAATATTTCTAATATTCCTTCTGCTATTTTATCTTGACTTGAAAGAGTATAACCTTCTTCAACTCTTAATTCTTCTTCATTCTTTTCTGATTCATCTTCAATTGAATCGTTTTTATTTTCATCAACATCCTCATTATCATATTCTATCATGGCCTCTTCATCTGGCATTGATAGAATTTTAATTAATTCTTCTTTGTTCAACTTAGATACATTTTTAACTCCCATATCTCTGGCTTTTTGTCTAAGTTCTACTAGAGTACAATCTTCTAATTTCATACTTTTCTCCTTAATATTAAATTTTACCTGTTTTTTATTGGAATTATAAAAAGATTAAAAACAATTATGAAAACATTATAATTATTATACTACAAAAAATAAAAAAAGTAAACCAAGTATTGGAAATTTTTACTTGGTTATATCTATATAAACTCTCTCGTTTGGTAGGTACATATCTAACTTTTTTCTAGCTTCACTTTCAATATATTCAGTTGAATTTAAATCTTGAATAGTTGAATTTAATTCCTCTTGCTCTTCTTTTGCACTTTCTATTTGACTTTCATATTGCTTACTTTCTGTTGCATAAGAATTCAAAGTTGCTTGTTGTGTAATAAATATATGTACAATATAAATAAGTATTAATATAATTAAAATATATTTAAGTAATTTTTTCATAAGTAACATCACTCCAAATAATAATATAAAATCTCTATTATTATTATTCTACAAAATCTCCTAAATTCCTTTTTCATTGCTAACTTTTTTCTTGTTTTTTGTAATCTTAGGGAACTTTTTTAAGAATTTTGTCATGTTTTGTACATTGATACATATAAAATATCCTATTTTTTTGTTCAATTTAAAAATTAATCTAATAGGAGCAAGTAAAATTTTCTTTAAAAAAGTAAAAATTTTTACTGTTATTTTCATAAAAAACTTACTTAAAGTAAAATGATACAGTATTCCACCTAAAATTAAACCAACGAAAATGAAAAATCTAATATTTCCATCATTTAATATAAATATTAGATAAATTAAGAAACCACCAACTAATATCCAGAAGATAATATCTTCTATATATGTTACAATATCTGCAGTCTTTATTGATTTTCTTAATGCTCTGAAGATATCATATAATAAACTAATTATAATTCCTCCAGCAATACACATAAGGAATATACCTAATTGTCCACTCAAAAACTGACTCATTTATTGCCTCTTTCATTTAAAAATCTTACCTAATAAATTACCGGATTTTCTTTCTTCTTTTTCACTATAACTTACACTATTAATATTTCCTTCTATGACCACGTCTCCAGTATCTACACTTAATTTATTTATTCTTAAATCTTCACCTTTTATTGTAAGCATTCCTAATTCTGTTTCTAAAATAACTATTTGATCATCAAAACTCAAAACATCTAAAACACCCGAAATAGACAACTTTTCTCTATTTTCTAATATCAAATTTTGTATCGCACTTGTTCCTTCTTTAAAGGTTGTCTTACGTTCTTCTTGTATCATACTTATACCTCCTAAATCTTTATAATTAATTATATTCAGTAGGATTTATAAATATGACAATAAAATAAACTTGCATATATAAATATATACAAGTTTTTACAAATAAAAATTAATCATTGCAACAACATTTATCATGAAGCTCATTTAAATATTTAATGTCTACTATTTCACTAAATAAAATAGATATTTTACAAGCAGATACATCAAGTTCCAAAATATTTTTACTAATATCGTCAAAAACATTTACAATTTTCTTTAGAATTTCAGGATGATTTGAAATACCAGAACCTACTACTGAAATTTTTGTTACAACCTCAATTGAAACAGTATAATTCTTTTTATCTAACATTTTCTCTAATTTAGCTCTATCAGATTTATTAATAGTAAATTCTGTATAGTTATTTTCAATTACATATTTACCAATTTTTATACTTTCGTCTAATAGTTTAGTAATTAAATTGTATGGTTCTTCTATATTATTTATTTTAACCAATAAAATATTATCATTTTTGATTATGCTTTTTATTACAGTATCTTCCATACAAGTGCTTATTCTTGTACCCTTATTAGTGTTGAATGTAGAAGCTGTAATTATTGGCATATTATATCTTTCTGCTAATTCTACGCATCTATCATGTAAAACTTTTGCACCTTCTCCAGAAATATACGACATCTCTTCATATGAAATAGAACCTAATTTATGTGCTAGTTTTACTGATTTAGGATCAGCTGTATATACTCCATCGACGTCTGAGAAAATATAGCAATGTTCAGCTTTTAATGCTGCTGCTAATGCCACAGCGGTTGTATCTGAACCACCTCTACCTAATGTGGTAATATTACTCTTCTCATCTATACCTTGAAATCCAGTAACTACAACTATTTTGCCGTCTTCCACTTCTTTTTTTATTCTTGAAGTGTCAATGTCTATTACTTTAGATGATTGATAGTCTGAGTTTGTAAATATTCCAGCTTGCCAGCCAGTAAGAGATATTGCTTTATATCCAAGCATATTCAAAAGTATTGCTAATTTTGCAGCAGATACTTGCTCGCCAGTACTAAGCAATGCATCCATCTCTCTTTCATCAGGAATAGCACTTAATTCTTTTGCCTCCTTGATTAAATTATCTGTTGTTTTTCCTTGTGCTGAAACAACGCACACTACATTGTTATCTTTTTTAAATTCAATGATTTTTTGAGCTACAATATTTAAGTTTATGTTGTCTGAAACAGAGCTTCCTCCAAATTTTAATACAACTGTATTCATAAAAGCCTCTTTAAATTAATGTAAATAAAAAATTTAATTATAAATCTTCTATTTTAGAATATGTCTATTACATTATATGCAATCTTCATAATCTTGTTACTATCTAATTATTGTATATTATCTACTATAGCAATATATTATGATTGCAGTAATGAATAAGACTAAAAGTAAAATCCCTAAGGAAATACTCAATGCATTATAAAAATTTTTCTTGTCCTTTTTTTCTTTCTCTATGGTTTCTTTCTCACTTTTATATACTTCAATATCAAATGATGAGAAAAATTTAATTATATCATTTTTATTTAACATGAATGTTGGGAAAGAAAATATACCAATTTTTTCTTCATCTTCAAAGTATGTTACCTTTAAATTGTAATAATGAAACGGTATGAAGAAAAATTTCATTGTTTCCTTATCCAAATATATATTTCCTAATTTATTATATGGAATAGAATTTTCTTGAAATCCTATCTTAAAATAAAATTCATTATTTTCCAATTTTATTTTATATGAATTATAATGCACAGTTACTATAAATAAGAATAATATTAATAATAAACAATATAGCACAACAATTAAATTATTCCAAAAAGTATAAATTAGTACTGCTGTTACAATCACAAGTGCAATTAATATAATTTGCCATGAATTATGGAACAAATTTTTAATATTAGAACTTATTGTGCTTTTCTTAAATATATTTGTTACTTGGCAATATGGATTATGATTTACTTTACTATATACATCTTTAAATTTTAATTTTTTCTTCTTATTATTCTTCACTTATAGTACCTCTCTTCCCTATTTTAAGCATAATTATTTACTTATAAGTCTTAATGTATCTCTTGCTATAACTAATTCTTCATTTGTAGGAACTACCCATACTGGAATTTTTGAATTGTTTGATGAAATTTGTGTTTCTTCACCTTTAACACTATTTTTTTCATCATCTATTTCAATTCCCATAAATTTTAAGTTTTCGCATATACCTTTTCTAATTCCACATTGATTTTCTCCTACACCTGCAGTAAAAGCGATTCCGTCTATTCCTTGCATTGCTACGGCATATTTTGCAATAAATTGAGCAACCATATATTTATAATGTTTTAATGATAATTCTGCTCTTTTATCTCCTTCAGCTGCAGCTGCTTCAATATCTCTGAAATCAACTGATACACCAGATATTCCATAAACTCCAGATTCTTTATTTAGCATAGTTTCCATATCCTTTGGTGCGATATTTTCTTTATCCATGATGTATGTAACAACTGATGGGTCTAAATCTCCTGACCTTGCACACATAGGTATTCCTCCAAGTGGTGTAAGTCCCATTGAAGTATCAACTGATTTTCCATTTAATACTGCACAAATACTAGCTCCTTGTCCTAAGTGGCAAACTATAAATTTTGAATTTTCTATTGGTTTATTTAATAATTCTGCCATTCTTCTTGAAACATAGAAATGTGATGTACCATGCGCACCATATTTTCTAATTTTATATTTTTCATAATATTTATATGGTATTGGATAAATATATCTTTCTTCTGGTATTGATTGATGGAATGCTGTATCAAAAACTGCTACCATTGGTTTTCCTGGCATTAATTCTTGGCATGCTCTAATACCAATTATGGCTGCTGGATTATGTACTGGTGCTAAGCTTGCACAATCATCAATTTTTCTTATAACTTCTTCATCTATAACAGCAGAATCACTAAAATATTCTCCTCCGTGAACTATTCTATGTCCAACTGCTCCTATTTCTGATAAATCAGCTATTGCTGGATATTCCTTATTTAATAATTGTTCTATTGAAAAATCTAATGCTTCTTTATGTGTTTTTACAGGATGTTGTAAAACATATTTTTCTCCGTTAATTTTATGCGTTAAAAAAGATGCTTCTCCTATTCTTTCATAAGTTCCTTTTGCAATTAAATTTTCGTTTTCCATATCAATTAATTGATATTTAAGTGAAGAACTCCCACAATTGATAACTAATACTTTCATTTTAATTTTTCCTTTCCTTAACTATTTTTTCTGTATCTTCAGCAATAAGTAATTCTTCATTTGTAGGAATTACCCATACTTCTATTTTAGAATCTGGACTTGAAACTTTTGCCTCAATGTTTTTGTGATTATTTAACTCTTTATCTAATTTTACTCCAAAACATTCTAATTTTTCGCAAATAGCTTCTCTATCCTCTATTCCTTTTTCTCCTACTCCTGCTGTGAATGTAATAACGTCTATGCCTTGCATAGCAACAGCATATTTTGCTATTGTTTGAGCAACATCATATATGAAAATATCCATAGCAAGTTTTGCGTTATGGTCGCCTTTTTCAGCTTCTGCCTCAATATCTCTAAAATCTACTGAAACTTCTGAAACACCGAATACTCCTGATTTATTATTTAAAATATCATTCATATCTTCTGGAGAAACGTTTTCTTTATCCATAATATATGTAACAACTGATGGGTCTAAGTCGCCTGACCTTGTTCCCATTGGGATTCCTCCAAGAGGTGTAAAGCCCATAGATGTATCAACTGATTTTCCATTTTGTATAGCACAAATACTTGCACCTTGACCCAAATGGCAATTTACTATTTTTAAATCTTCTATTGGCACATTTTTAAGTTTAGCAACTCTATGAGAGACGTAGTCATGAGACATACCGTGAGCGCCATATTTTCTAATTTTGTATTTTTCATAAAATTTATATGGTATTGGATAAATGTATCTTTCTTCTGGTATTGTTTGATGAAATGCTGTATCAAATGCTACAACATTAGGTTTATCTGGCATGATTTCCAAGCATGCTCTAATTCCCGCAATTGCAGATGGATTATGAAGTGGTGCAAGTGTAATGCATTCTTCTAATCCTTTTATTACTTCATCAGTGACTAACATTGATGATTTAAATTTATCTCCGCCATGTACAACTCTATGGCCTATTGCATCAATTTTATCTATTCCTGAAATAACTCCACAACTTTTACTAGTAAGTTTACTAATTATTATGTTTAGTGCCATTTCATGATTTTCAACATCTTGTTCAAACTTATGCTTTTCATCCCCAACTTTATGTGTTAGAAAAGCATTTTTTTGTCCTATTCTTTCGAAATTACCTTTTGCAAGTAATTCTTTACTTTCTGTATCTATTAATTGATACTTTAAAGATGAACTACCAGAATTTAATACTAAAATTATCATACTATTTATCCTTTCTCATATTTTGTGCTTGAACACAAGTTATTGCAACTACACCTGCTATATCCTCTGCTGAGCATCCTCTTGATAAATCATTTACAGGTTTATCTAGACCTTGGCAAAGTGGTCCAAATGCTTTAGCATGAGCTAACCTTTGTGTTAACTTATATCCTATATTTCCAGCATTTAAATCTGGGAATACTAATATATTTGCATTTCCCGCTACAGGGCTATCAGGTGCTTTCATTTTTGCAACTTCTGGAATAATAGCTGCATCTAATTGTAATTCTCCATCTACTAAAAGTTCTGGTGCTTTGTTATGAGCAAGTTCAGTAGCTCTTACAACTTTTTCTGTTAATTCTGAATGAGCACTTCCTTTTGTCGAATATGATAACATTGCTATTTTAGGAATTCCATTTGGATTAACCAATTCTTTGAAAGATTCGCTAGAAGTTATAGCAATATCTGCTAACTGCTCATCAGTTGGATTTTCATTCATTCCACAATCTGCATAAATAAATACTCCATCTTCTCCAAATTCATTATCTGGAAGACACATTATGAAAAATGCAGATACTGTTTTTACTCCTGGTCTTCCTTTTATAATTTGAAGTACAGGTTTTAGTGTATCAGATGTTGGATGTGATGCTCCAGATACGAAACCATCTGCATCTCCTAATTTTACCATCATTGTAGCAAAATAACGAGAATTTGTAGTTAAAAGCTCTTTAGCTTGTTCTTTTGTCATTCCTTTAGCTTTTCTAAGTTCATATAAAGCATCTACATATGTATCTAATTTCTCGCTTTTTAGTGGATTAATTATTTTTGCTCCATCTATATTGATATTGTTATCTTTAGCTAATTTCTGAATTTTTTCTTCATCTCCAAGAAGTATGATATTAGCTGTCTTTTCAGATAAAACAATTTCACTTCCTTTTAATACTCTTAAGTCTTCTGTTTCTGGTAATATAATCGACTTAATTTCTTGTTTTGCTTGTTCTTTTATTTTTTCTATAAAATCCATATTCTTACCTCCACAAGTATTATATATAAAATATGGAAAAAGTACAACATTTTTGGTAAAATAATTATGAGGTATTTTTTATGAAATTGAAATATATTGTAGATAAAGAAATTAATATAAGACAAGTGCTTAGAGAAAAGTTTGGTGTATCTGAAAGATTACTTACTAAATTAAAGAAAAATAAAAAAATTTATCTTAATGGTAACAATGATATTTTTTTAGATATTCCTGTAAAAAGTTCAGATATAGTTGAGGTGGATTTCGATTTTGACGAAGATAATTCTAACATAGTACCTGTCAAAATAGATTTAAACGTTATTTATGAAGATGATAGTTTAATTGTTTTAGATAAACCATTTAATATGCCTGTTCATCCTTCACTAAATCATTATGAAGATAGTCTTTCTAATGGACTTAAATATTATTATGATAGTATTAATTTACATAGAAAAATTAGACCTATTAACAGATTAGATAAGGATACTTCTGGTATTGTTATTTTTGCTAAGAATGAATATGCGCAAGATAGAATTAGAATAACAAATAAAATATATTTGACTATTTTAGAAGGAAAACTCGAAGGTAGCGGTATTATAGATAAACCTATTGCTAGAAAAGCTGATAGTATTATTGAAAGATGTATTAGTGATAATGGAGAAAAAGCGATTACTGAATATTCTGTTATAAAAAACTTTAAGATTGGAAATGAAGAATTTAGCTTGGTTAAGTGTATTTTACATACAGGCAGAACTCATCAAATTAGAGTTCATATGGCATCTATTAATCATCCTATATTAGGAGATACTTTATATGGCAAAAGTTCTTCTCTTATTGGCAGACAGGCACTTCATGCATATAAGTTGACTTTTGTGCATCCAATAATTAAAAAAGAAATAGAAGTTACATCCTCTATTCCATCTGATATGAATAATATCATTAATGAGTAAACCTATAAGCCGGGTTCTGTTTAAAGTAATCATTTATCTAGGATATATATTACTATATATCTCGTGCCACCAAATTAAGGAGATGACGAGCAGTCTTATCCTCCTAGTCTCGGTGTTGCTCCAGATGGGGTTTACACGGCTAGGTGTGTCACCACACCTACGGTGAGCTCTTACCTCGCCTTTTCACCCTTACCTAATATTAGGCGGTTATTTTCTGTTGCACTTTCCTTAAGGTTTCCCTCACTGGACGTTATCCAGCATCATTGCTCTATGGGGCCCGGACTTTCCTCACACGTCGCCTTTCGGCATTGACAATGCGCGATTACTCAGTTTACTCATAATATTTATTTTACATCAATTATTGAATAAAGTCAAATATTAAAGTATATTTTTCGAATTTTGGTCAATAATATAATTAATCAATCAGGAAATGGAGGTGTTCTTATGGCTAAGAACAAAGATTGTAAGAAAGAAAAGAAAAATAATTCTTCTAAAAACAATCAAAAAGGAAATGAACAAAACAAAGCTCAAAATATAGAAGAGAAATAATTAAGAAGGTCAATGTTATGACCTTCTTTTAATATTAAAATCTATTTTTGCTCTCCTAAATATTCTATATTTTCAAAACTTCTAATTGTTCAATCGCTAATTTATATTTCAAAAAGAAAATTTCCTTATCTTCAATACTAATTCCACTTTTAATATCTTGTAATAAAGTCAAAGCTTTATCAAAAGTAGATTTTTGATACTCATTAACAGCACCAGAATTAATAACCGATTGTAATGAGTTTATTGAACTATTAACATTATTGCTCATATTCTCCCAATCGCCTTTGTCTACAGATATATATGCATTAAGCAAATATGCTTTAGTATTATATAAATTCAATTTAGCATCATCATTTACAAAATAAGATAAGAACTTTGGTAAAAATGTATATAAATTATATAAATTAATAAGAGCATTACTTTTATCATTATTTTTAATTGATTGAGCTGCCCCATCTAATGTGACTTCAAAATTTGATATATCTTCATTATTTACATTTAATTTTTGTAAATCTACAGATATAGTAGGCCATGCTGTATATAAAGTTTCTATTGAATACGAAATTTCTTTCCAAGGAATATCAATATAATTTGCATTTAGTAAAGAATCAGTTTGAGATAATCTTGACGTTTTGTTTTCACTTTGGTCTGTAGCGTTTTCTGTTCCATTAGACTCAGTAGAACCTTGCTCCCCATTTTGTCCATCCTGTCCTTGTGATGAATTTTCTCCACCCGATTGAGAAGAAGACTGACTAGAATTATCCTCCACTTTTTCCATAATAATTTCATATCTAGAATATGATATATTATTCAATTTATTTAAAGAATTTATTATTGCATAATCAAGATATAATACTTCGTCTTGCCCTTTTTCTCTTAATTCAGCATATTCACTACTACTTGAATTGTTTTTGAAAAATCTTATATATATTAAGACTGAAAGCATTATAATCAGTACAATAATTAAAGCCGTAAAGAAATATTTACTAATTTTATTTTTCATAAAAACACCTCGCATATATTATTTACACGAGGTGGTATTTTTATTCATTTTCAAATTTTTTAGTTCGTTGCATAAGCATTGTTACTGCATCATTAGGTTTTAAATTATTATATAAAATATCATATGCTGCATTTACTATTGGCATTTCTACATCAAATTTTGCAGATAATTTTTTTGCAATTTCTATATTATCTATACTTTCAATTGTCATTCCTATTTCTTGTTTTACCTGCTCTATATTCATTCCTTTTCCGATTAATCTACCCGCTCTTCTATTTCTACTTTCATCACTTGAACAAGTTAAAATTAAATCTCCAAGTCCAGATAGTCCATAGAATGTATCTTTTTCTGCTCCCATTTTCATTCCAAGTCTAGTTATTTCAGCTAATCCTCTTGTAATTAGAGCAGATTGTGCATTTGTTCCAAAGTTTAATTCTGCACATATTCCAGCGCAAAATGCAATAATATTTTTTAATGCTCCTCCTACTTCTACACCAATAACATCTCTTGATTTATATATTCTCATATAATCATTCATTAATAATTCTGACACAGAATCTAAAACTTCATCATTTTTCGATGCAAGTATAATTGCTGTAGGAATATGTCTTGAAACTTCTACTGCATAACTAGGGCCTGATAAAGCTGCTATTTTAGCAGATGGTAATTCCTCTAATAGAACTTGGTCTAAAGTTTTTAAAGTATCGTTTTCAAATCCTTTTGAACAAATTACAATTGGCTTTTCGCCAACATAGTCTTTATAATTTCTAAAAATATTTCTTGTAAATTTAGATGGCGTTACATGGAAAATATAGTCTGATTCCTCTACAACCTCCTTTAGGTCATTTGAGCAAACTAATTTATCGTCCAAAGTCATTTCAGGTATAAATTTACATTGATGCTCAGTATTTATTAATTTCTTTTCTTCTTCGGTAAATGACCATACCTTTACGTCATTTCCTATTTCAGCTAAATGGTTTCCTAATGCTAGTCCCCAGCTACCACTACCAATAACTGCTATTCTTTTATTCATTTGTATTCCTCCAATCGCTATTTTTTAAATATTAGTCTATTTTCCTTCCCACTTGCCATTCTTTGTATATTTGATCTATGATTAAATATTACAATAACAGCCATAATTATTCCGAAAACCAAGTATGACATTCTTGTTGAAGAATCTCCTAC
>CALXVF010000024.1 GCA_944391895.1 uncultured Clostridia bacterium | reverse complement strand
GTATTTTGTTCGTTAACTCCATTTGAAAGTTCATTTGAAGCCATATTTGATGTTGCACTAGTATTAGAATTCGTAGCTGTAGTATTTCCGCCTGCCAAATTCATATTAACACTTGAAGCACTAACAAAACTTGCACAACTTAAAATTACTAATATTGTCACTATAATTGTTTTTATTTTTGACATAATAAAATCCTCCTAAAACAAATAATACATATATAATAATATAATAAAATAAAAATGTCTAGTTTTTTTGAAAAATGACACGAAATTGTAATTAAATTTATCTAAAAGAGGGGAATATGAAAAAAAGAATATTATTAATTTTATGTATTATCATAATACTATTTCTCATTATATTATCATCTGCTTTTTACTTAATATATATACAAAAACTCATAACAGAAAATACGACAAAAAATTTAGCAGAATTGACAAAGCAAGACGCTATTAAAATAGAAAATAAAATCGAAGAAGATATTAAAACATTAAACAATATTTGTGATGAAATACTAAATAACAATATAAAAACCGAAGCAGAAATATTTAATATATATGATAGAAATAGTTCAAAAAGTAATTTTACAAGAATGGGCATAATGCATGAAAATGGAGAAACAATCACAAATGATGGTGAAATCGTAGATTTATCAGAGGAGATAGAATATTTTTTGAGAAGTGAAGATATTCAAGTTTCCAGAAGTAGAAAAAGTAAAATAGACAGTCAAGAAATAAATATATATTCTAAGTGTATTGAATTGAATGGTGAAACAGTAGTAATAATGCTTATTCTAGAGACAGAAGCATATGAAAGGTTATTTGTTAATTCAATATATAGTGGTAGTGGATTTGAATATATAATAACAGCAAAAGGAGAAATGATAGCGAATTCAGCAAATCAGGAAAATACAAAAAACATATATGCTAGTCTAAAAAAAGATATAGATGTAAAAATGAATCAAGGTAAAATTGAAGAAATGCAGACAGAAATAAATAATAAAACAAATGGGCAAAAGATTCTAAAAATATATAATCATAATTATTATTTTTCATATGCAGGATTGGATATTAATGACTGGAATCTATTAATAATTACACCAGAGAATGTAATAGCAGAAGAGCTACAAAAAGTATTAAAAATAAGTCTAATAATTGCAATAGTCATTATTTTGGCAGTAATCATCATATCAGCATATATAATTGCTTCAAATATTAAAATATATAATCTAGCATATATTGACCCAATAACCAAACTTGGAAATTATAATTATTTTTGTGAACAAGGACAAAAAATACTAGATTCCGCTTCAAATGCGAATAAATATGTTATAATATTAGACGTAGAGAAATTTAGGTCATTTAATAAGCATTATGGACATAGTGTAGGAAACAGTCTATTAATAGAAATGGGAAACAAACTAAATACAATTATTAAAAATAAAAAAATGATTTGTAGATTATCCAATGATATATTTGGAGTATTAATTAAAACTAACAATATAGAAGAAGTAGCAGAAACTATTTTCGATAGTCTATCTAAAATCAAAATAAAAAATGAGCAATATTCTCTATATCCAGTATTGGGTATATATAAATGTAGAAACAATGAACAAATATTAGAAGCAATAGATAAAGCAAGTATAGCCCATGATATGGTAGTTGGAGACTACAATAAAAAATATTGCATATTTGATGAGAGCATGGAAAGCAAAATATTAGAAGAACATCAAATAGAGGAAGTAATGTATGAGGCATTGGAAAATGAAGAATTTGAAGTTTACTATCAACCAAAGATAGATATTTCAGAAGAAAAAATAGTATCAGCTGAGGCATTGGTTAGATGGAATAGAAATGGTAAAATGATTTCACCAGGCAAATTTATACCGCTTTTTGAGAAAAATAGATTTATTCTAAAACTTGACTTATATATTTTTGAAAAAGTATGTAAAGACATAAAAGAATGGAAAAAGGAAAATTTAAGTTTTTCAATTAATATTTCAAAAGAGCATTTTGACACATTAGATTTCTTAAAACAATACGAAGACATTGCAAATAAATATCAAATAAATCGAAAACAAATAGAACTAGAAATAACAGAAAGTGCTTCAATTGATGTGGATTTAGCAAATATTATGAAAGAAATTAGGGAAAAAGGATTTAGCATATCTCTTGATGATTTTGGAACAGGTTATTCATCATTAAATATGCTGCAAGATATGCCAATAGATGTTTTGAAAATAGATAAGTCATTTATAGACAAAATAGGAAATGATAAAATAGACATTATAAAATATATTATAAATATGGCAAAAGATTTAAATATAAAAACAGTAGCAGAAGGTGTAGAAACAGAAAATCAAATACAATATTTAAAAAATATAGGATGTAATATTGTACAAGGCTATTATTATTCAAAACCATTAAATAAACTAGAATTTAAAAAATATGTAAAGGAGAATCAAAATGGAGTTAAAAAAAGAGGATTGTAAGGAATTCGTAGGAAAAAGAGACGTAAATTCAAATAAAGGAGACTTTGGATATATTGCAATTTTAGGAGGATGTCAAAATTACTCAGGAGCAATAAAATTAGCAAATTTAAGCTCTGCATCTATAAGAGCAGGTTCTGGTGTAACAAGATTAATCATACCAAAATCCATAGTAAATTCTGTTTCACCATATTTATTAGAATCAACTTTATTTACTATTGATGATAATGATGGAGAGATGATTTTTGACAGCAAAGAAATAGATAAATCATTACATCATATAAACGCATTAGCAATTGGTATGGGATGGGGAATAAATAAAAACAATGAGAAAATCCTTGAATATATTTTAGAAAATTATTCTATGCCAATCGTCATTGATGCAGATGGAATAAATACTCTTTCAAAAATGGACTTAGAAATTTTAAATAGAACTAAATCTCAAATAATACTTACTCCACATCCAAAAGAATTTGAAAGAATTAGTAATATAAGCATAGATGAAATAGAACAAAATCCAGTCAAAGTAGCAGAAGATTTTGCAAATAAATATAACCTAATACTCCTATTAAAAGGACATGAAACAGTAGTAACAGATGGAAGTGAAACATATACAGTAAAAAAAGGTGGAGCAGGAATGGCTACTGCTGGAAGCGGAGATGTATTATCTGGAATTATAGTAGGTATGCTTGGCTCAAATAAACCATCATCACGTTTAATTGCTACATGCGCATATATTGCAGGATTAGCAGGTGAAATAGCAGAAGAAAAATATACGGATATATCTATGAAGGCCTCTGATACAATTGAAAGCATACCAGAAGCAATAAAAGAAATAAGGAATTAATAAAATTTTAATAAATTATATAAAAAAGATTAATAAACCTATGTTAATATATAAAAAGAAAAGGAGAAGTTATGTATAATATTTTAGTTGTAGACGATGATAGAGAAATAGTAAAAGCTATTGAAATTTACTTAAAAAGAGAAGGATATAATGTTGAAAAAGCATATGATGGAATAGAAGCAATAAACAAGCTAAAAGAAAATGAAATACATCTTATAATATTAGATATAATGATGCCAAATCAAGATGGACTGGAAACTCTAGAAAAAATTAGAGAAACAAAAGCAATACCAGTAATTCTGTTATCTGCAAAATCAGAAGATTATGATAAAATATCCGGCCTTGACCTTGGAGCAGACGATTATATAACAAAACCTTTTAATCCATTAGAATTAGTAGCAAGAGTTAATTCAAATGTTAGAAGATATGTGAGCTTGGGAAGTTTAAAAGGCATGGATGCAAAAACTGGTGATAAAATTTACAGAAGCGGAGAACTAATAGTTGATGATGAAACCAAGAAGGTTACCGTAGATGGTAAAGAAATAAAATTAACAGCTACAGAATACAACATATTAAAATTCTTATTAAAAAACAAAGGAAAGGTTTATTCTATATCAGAAATTTATGAAAACGTATGGAATGAAGATAGTATAGCAGCAGAAAATATTATAGCAGTACACATAAGACACATTAGAGAAAAAATAGAAATAAATCCAAAAGAACCAAAATATTTAAAAGTAATATGGGGCATAGGATATAAAATTGAAAATATCAAATAAAGGAGCATATAAATATGGAGAAAGTTAGAAATTCTGCATTTTTAAAAATATTGTCATATGCATTAATTCCAATATTAGTCGCAACTTTTATTTTAAGCATACTTTATCTTAACTTAAAAGAAAACTATGAAGGAGATATAGGAACACAAAAAGAACAATATGTACAATCTGAAGTATTTGCTGACCAATATGTATCAAGTATCATATACAATATTAACCGTATTAAACTAGGACACGTAAGCATAGAAGATAATGGAATATATGATAAAATAGATGAAAACATCTATTATGATAGAGCATATAATTATTACAACGACATAGAGTCTTTTATAAAATATATAATAGTAGATAATGTGTCAAATGTAATTTATACAAATATACAATCAAATAATTTTGAAGAAGAAATAAAGCATTTTACAGAAAAAGAATTTTATTGGAATTATGAAAATGGAACTATACAAACTAATATAACTAAAGTAAATCAAGATAATATAAAATATATGAATTTACCTATCCAAGGCTTAGAAACATTATCTGGATTTAATGTATATACATATTTGGACTTAAATGCTTTTCAATATTCAAGTACTTATGCAATACAATTAGCGTTATTTGGAGCATTTGATAGAAATCCAAATTTAGCAGAGGTATTAATTCCTGTATCTGTAGTATTGCTAGTTATAATAATATCATATTTGTTATGGGCAATTGGACATAGTAAAGGAAAAGGAGGAATTACATTAAATTCAATAGATAGAATTCCTTATGAAATTTTAGTAACCATATTTGGAATTATATTATTTAGCATATGTGTAATAATTGCAGAAGTAATGATGATGTATGCTAGTATTTCAGTAAACTTGCTGTTATCAACATTGTTCTTATCATATATAGGAGCATATATTTGTTTAGCAATTATAGTTGTATCAACAATTAAAAGATTAAAAGCAAAACAATTTTGGCGCTCATTCTTAGTATATAAGATATATAAAAAGATAAAAAATGCAATAACCAAAAGGGCAAATAAAGTATTAGATAAAAGTGATTCACAAAAAAAGATAATAATAGGATATATAGCATTTATTTTTGCAAGTAGCATTTTAGGATTTACATTTTTTACAGGTATTAGCTGTATATTACTAATTGCTTTATGGATTTTTGTATTATATAAATTGTTGGAATATAACAAAAAGTTAAACCAAATAAAGTCAGCATTAAGAGAAATTTATAATGGAAATAACAATGTATATTTAGATACTGAAACTCTAAGAGGAACTTTAAAAGAATTAGCAACATATGTTAATGATGTATCAAATGGATTTTCAAATGCTGTACAAGAAAGCTTAAAATCTGAGAGGTTAAGAACTGAACTTATAACAAACGTGTCTCATGATATAAAAACACCTCTTACATCAATAATTAATTATGTTGACTTAATCAAAAGGGAAGATATTCAAGATGAGAAAATAAATGAATACGTAAAAGTATTAGATCAAAAATCTCAAAGACTAAAGAAACTAATAGATGATTTAGTAGAAGCATCTAAGGCTTCATCTGGAAATGTTAAATTAAACATAGAAGAAATGAATCTAGATGAATTGTTAAAACAAGTTATAGGTGAATTTGAAGATAAGTTTGAAGAAAAAAATCTTAGTGTTGATTTGAATTTACCAGGTGAAAATGTAAAAATATTTGCAGATAATAGATATATGTATAGAATAATTGAAAACTTATTTAGTAATATATCTAAATATTCAATGGAAAACACACGTGTATACATTGATTTAATAAATACTAGAGATGCTATAAAGTTGGAAATTAAAAATGTTTCAAAGGAAAGATTAAACATTTCAGCTGATGAATTGATGCAAAGATTTGTAAGAGGAGATAAGTCAAGATACACAGAAGGAAGCGGTTTGGGACTTTCTATTGCGGAGAGCCTAGCTGGTCTTCAAAATATTGAGTTTAAAATTGAAATTGATGGAGATTTGTTTAAGACTATTTTACAATGGGATAAGTAAAAATGGACCATATATTGGAGGAATTCAGTATATGGTTATTTTTATTTTTCTTTTCATGTAATAGGTAATACAATATGGATTTTAATTCCCGGTACGAGGACGTACCGTACAGCTCATTCCAGGCTTTCACTCGCTTTGAATTAAAATCCATATTGTATTACCTTAACATTTGGAAGATTAATAAAAAATTAATAAATAGTAAAAAGATTTTTAATAATTGTTAAGTATAATGGATATAGAAGAAATGGGGGATATAATGGAAGCAATAAACACAAAATTAATCGTAAAAGAATCGGAAACAAAAAGTACAGGAAATGTTATTAAAGAATTAAATAAAATTTTTTGGATTTTTCTTATAGGAAGTGTAATAGGGTACATAGTAGAGATGATTGTAGCATTAGTTCAAAATGGGCATTTTGAGAGCAGACAAGGATTAGTTATAGGGCCTTTTACGCAGGTATATGGAATTGGCCTTGTAGTTTATTATTTAATAGTGCCACATGCAAAAACTAACTCACAAGTTTTTATAACTAGTATGATATTAGGTGGAATAGTAGAGTATATGTTTTCATACTTCCAAGAACATTATTTTGGTACTGTTTCATGGGATTATTCTAATCTATGGTTTAATTTAAATGGTAGGACAAGTTTACTTCACTGTATATACTGGGGAGTGGGCGGATTATTATTCATGAAGTTTATATATCCATATATACAAAAAATAGATAAATTTTATAAAAATAAATATTTTAGAGTAACAACTTTGGTCTTAACTGTATTTATGGTATTTGATATAGGACTTACAACTTTAGCTACGCAAAGACAATTAGAAAGACAAGAAAATATAGCTCCAAGTGGAGTTATAGATGTTATTATGGACGTGCATTATCCTGATGAAAAGCTAGAAGAAATATACCCAAATGCAAAGAAAAAATAGGATTAAATCTGTTTCATTATTTTTTATATTTTTTTTGACTTACATGATTTTTTGTAGTATAATAAAAATTGTAGGCGCCCAATAAGTTTTTTAAACAAAATGGGGCCATAAATTATCTAAAGAATAGGAGGAAAATTTTTTATATTGATATAGTATGATAACTAAAAAAGGAGAATATTATGGATGAAACAGTAAAGTTTGGAGTAGGCTTTATAACAGGAAGACCAAATGTCTGCAAAATAATAAACACGACGTATGAGCAATTAGTAGAGCAATCAGGCAAATTCGATAAAAAAATAGAGTTAACTATATTTATTTTATTCGATTTGAGTTATCAATATACAACAAGAGTCGACTTTTATGGATTAATACCAAAAGTATATAAAAACATAAAAATAAAATATATAACGCCAGAAGATATAGAAGAAGAAAAAAAGAGCCTAATAGGACGTGGAATATTAAAAAGACAAGAAGCTGAAATGTTTTTTGGATATGGATATGCTAAAGCAAGAAATACATTATTATACAATGCATTAATAAATAAAATGGACCATTTTTTATTTTGGGATGATGATGAATATCCAGCAGCATGTATAAAAAATGAAGATGGAACTCTTGAATGGATAGGACAAGACAATATCATAAAACATATCGAATATATGGAAAATGCTGATGTAACATTTGGATATAGATGTGGGTACAACTCACCAATACCTTATATGGACTTAGAAAATCCGGAAAATGAAAAAGTATTTAGACCATTCGTAGATGCAGTAGGAAACGAATTCCTTACTTACGATAAATTAAAAGATGAATTTAAGAAAAACAATGGTGTAACATATGCAGATACAGAGATTATAAATGGTAAAGGAGCATGTGAAATTGAAGAAGTTGGAGGAGGAAAATGGGTAGCAGGTTCTCCACTATGTTTAAACTTAAGACATTTAGAAAATATACCAGCATTTTATAACCCAGAAGGAGCAAGAGGAGAAGATGCCTTTTTCTCAACATTATTAAAAAATTCAAAGGTAGTAAGAGTACCAGTATATCATTTTCACGATCCATTTTTGAAGTATACAAGAATCCTAAGAAAAAAATATCCTAAAACATTGGACAAAATGTGTAGAAATAACGAAGAAATAAGTAGAAGATTTGAAAAAGCAGCAAGGGGATGGATTAAATATAGACCTCTATATTTATATATAGTAAACCAAAAGAATTATACTGCTGAAATAGAAAAAACTAGAGAAAACTTACAAAAATCAGTTTCAGGAATGAATCAATTATTTGCTGATACAGATTTTACACCATTATTTGATGAATTGGAATTATATCATAATAACGTAAAAAAAGATTATTCAAACTATAATAAAGTAAATGAAATATGGAATAAATTAAAATCATTAAAAGATGAATAAAGACCCAATAAGGTCTTTATTTTTTGTGTAGAAAAATGTCAAAAAAAGGCGATGGAAAGTTAGTGCAAAACACTTCTAAAATACTAACATATGTGATATAATATATAGTACGAGTTGTACAAAAAAATAAAATATGAATGGAGTGAAAAAACAGTGGAAGGTCGGATAGCATATCCAGACTTGAAGGCTATGGCTGAAAGGTCGACAAGCTGTGATGAGCTATGGGAAAAATATCCAAAAGTTCTAAGACGCATCAAAAGAGCGCAAGGAGAAAGCCAAGAAGAGTTTCAAGCCAGGAAACTGGTTTGGTATCTTTACGCTAATAAACTTGAGGAATTTTTCTCCATAGTCAGCGGAGAGGAAAACATTGAACAGCTGAAAAAGGCTGGGAAAAAGTTCAAAAACTTTGTCAAGAAATGGGCAAAGGAAAACAATGTTGAAGTCACATTTTTAATGAGAATCAAGGACTTCGTTGGCATCAACGAAAAGATTCGGCTATACATTCGGAAAGGAAAATCTTTGGACCGAATCCTTGATTTAATCGGCTTCCGGGTGATTATACATTCTGATGATGAGGATTTATGCTATGATTTAATGAACAAAGTTATAGTATATTTCATCAGTGAGGGTTGTATCCCAACCCAAGCCGAACCTAATGTTGACGTAGGCATCATGGAGGCTCAACGGGAAAGTAGCTTGGATGAACGTTTCATCCCAAATGTCAAAGACTACATCAGGTTTCCAAAGGCCTTAACTGGTTACAGGAGTCTGCATGTGGTTATGCGTACGACAAAAGGGCTACCTTTTGAAATTCAAATTCGTACAAAAGAAATGGACGAAGCTGCCGACGACGCAAATCATAAAGGATATAAAAGTCGGAGATATCTGGGCGAAGAGATTTATCTTGAGCCGGAAAAGCTTCACATAAAGGGGGTTAAATTTAGAGAAAATGCAGAAAAAGGAATTGACCCTCGCGATGCCATTTTGGAAGACGACGTTGGTTTTCTCCGTTCAAGATTCTTGGATTTGGAGTAATTCAATAAGATTTTATTTTATCGCCCGGGGCTTCCCGAGCGATTTTCTTTATATACTTGTTAAAAGCAAATCAGTTTGATATAATGCACATATAAAAATACTAGGGGGAAAACAAGTTGAAAAAAATTATATATATTTTTGGAGTAATATTTTTAGCAATAATTATAATTTTAAATTTAATATTTACAACATATTTAAATCCGGCAGAAGAAACAATTATTAGTTTTAATTCCGCTTCGTACATAATAGGACTTATAGCTGCCGGAATATTAATGGTTGTGGCTACTAAATTTATAAATGATAAGTTATATAAAGATGAACAATCAAAAAAGCTCAAGATTATTAGAAAAATCCTGTTTATAACAGCATTAGTGATATATATTGCCTTTAATGTAGTTTGGACAATCTTTGTTAATCCACCAGTAGTGGCTGATTCAATACATGTATCAAACTTAGCACAGACTATGTATAGAGGAAATCCAGAAGAATTTTTACCTAATTTAACATATATAGGTATTCCACTATCAGAATACATACAGGCTTATCCACAACAAATTTCATTAGCATTTATATACAGTCTATTTTTTAGATTAATACAGTTTGACGTGTTGGAAACACTAAGAGTACTAAATGTTATAGGAAATTTGCTAATAGTAATAGCTTTATATAAAATAGGAAATCAATTAGCTAAAAAATATAAAACAAACAAAGTCTTACTTTTAACATTAATATTAACATTCATATCTCTACCAATGCTTTCAACATTTATATATGGAGATATACCAAGTATAGCGTTATGCTTATTTGCAGTTTATTTCATGATGAGATATACAGAAACTAAGAAAATTAAATTTGCTGTTGGTGCATCAATATTTACTATGATAGCATATATGATGAGAATGAATAGTTTAATATTCATTATAGCGACTGTAATGTACTTAGTACTAAATTTAATAAATGGCTTTATGAAGAAAGAATTGAAAGAAAAGCTAATAAATGTAGGAGTTATAATAGTATACTTAGTTGTTTCAATGATACCGGCTACATTAGTTCAAAATTATTATTTAGATAAATATGATTTGGAAAAAGATAAAAGATATCCAAGTATAAGCTATTTCTTTATGGGAATGGAAGAAAGTAGAAGAGGAAATGGATGGTATAATGAAGACATAGCAGAACCTGCCTTGAAAGATCCAGAAATGGCTAAGAATGAATATGGAAATAGAATAAAAGAAAAACTATCATATTTTATAAGTCAGCCAGGATATACATTTAATTTTTATGTAATGAAAATAGCTTCTATGTGGACAGAAAATACATATTCAGCATTAAGAAGTAATCAAGATGGTACAGATATGCCAATAGAAAACATGACAGGAGCGTTAACATTTTATCAAAAGATGCTATTAATAATAACTTGTTTATGCAGTCTAATTGTTATGGTACAAAATAGAAAAAATCTGTCATTAGATGTTTTATTTTTAATTACTATTTTCATAGGCGGATTTGCATTTCATGTACTTTGGGAAGCAAAGTCAAGATATATAATTCCATACATATTGGTACTAATTCCAGTGGCTAGTATATATATTAATAACCTAGGAATAAAAGAAAAAATCATGAAAATATATAATAAAAAAAAGAACTTTAAGTAATCTTAAAGTTCTTTTTTAGCATTAACAATTGGTTTATACGCTAAAACTTTTTTAAACTTCATTAATAAATAATTTAGTAGTATAATATAAAAGAAATAAAATGTTAAATATAATTGAAAAGGAGAGATATATTATGGAAACAGTAAAATTAAACAATGGTATAGAAATGCCAGTATTAGGACTAGGAACTTTCTTAATGAAACCACAAGAAGCAGAAGAAGCAGTATACAATGCACTAATGAGCGGATATAGGCTTATTGATACAGCAAATGCGTATATGAATGAAAGAGCAGTAGGAAGAGGAATAAAAAAGAGTGGAATTCCAAGAGAAGAAATTTTCCTAGAATCAAAACTATGGCCAACAGTATACACAAAAGAAACAGCAGTAGACGAAATGCTTGAAAGATTAGATGTAGATTATGTAGATTTGTTACTTATTCATCAACCAGCTGGAGATTATATAGCAGGTTATAAAGCAATGGAAAAAGCAGTTAAAGAAGGAAAAGTAAGAGCTATTGGATTATCTAATTTTGAAGGAAAGCCTCTTGAAGAAATTCTAGAAATCTGTGAAATAAAACCTACTGTAATACAGGTTGAAGCACATCCATATTATCCACAAAATGAATTAAAAGAACAATTAAAAGATTATGATATGCATATTCAAGCATGGTATCCATTAGGACATGGAGATAAATCTTTAATCGAAGAAAAAGTATTTACTGATTTAGCAAAAAAATACGGAAAAACAAATGCTCAAATAATATTAAGATGGCATGTACAATCAGAAAATATAGTTATTCCAGGAAGTAAAAATCCAGAACATATAAAGGATAATGGAAATATATTTGATTTCTATTTAACAAACGAAGAGATGGAAGAAATTGCAAAAATTAATAAAAATAAAAGATATTATATTCCAGACCCAGCCGTAACAGCAAGCTATGCAAA
>CALXVF010000023.1 GCA_944391895.1 uncultured Clostridia bacterium | reverse complement strand
AATTCATCATACTCCACATTATTACTCTGTAGCCACTTTGCAACTAAACTTCTCATTAGTTCTCCTCTTTCACTTTCTTCTGTCGTAAACCCTCTTGAAGTAATAATGAATATTTTATTATTTTCTTTTAGCTTATGTATAACTTCAGCCGCATTATCATATATTTTAACATTTTTAGCATAGTCAAAAATAAATTCATCCCAAAACTCTTCCTCTATTTTTTCTCCCCAATTAAAAACATCAATGGTATAATATTTACTTTCATCTTCTATTTTATAATCTAATTTTTCTCTCTCAATATATTCTAATGCCTTCTTAATCATATATCCATGCTCATCAGTTAATGTTCCATCTATATCTATTCCTATGTTCATATATTCCCTCCATAAAAAATTCTTATCTATTATATTATAATAATAGATAAGAAAAGTAAATCATTTTATATCAATTTCTTGTCAGAGTAAACCAAGTTTTATATACTCTATTTAGCATAGAACCGAAGCCATATTGTGCCACATCTTTCGAAGCTACCAAGTCTACTTTTGCTATTTGTTCATCATTTAATGTAAATGTAACTTCTCCTATTTTTTGACCTTTTGTAACTGGTGCCGAAATATTATTAAATAGCTCAACATTTTGTTTAACGTTATTATTATTTGATTTTCTCATTACTATTCCTACATCATTCTTTATTACCGCTTCTACAGTAGGTTCTAATCCCTTGTTAAGTTCTACATTTCCTACAACATCATTTGCTGTTCCTAAACTTCTATATTGATAATTAGTAAAACCATAATCTAAAAGTTTTCTAGCTTCATTAAATCTTATTGCACTTGTTTCTCCCTTCATAATAACAGCTATTAGAGATAATCCATTTCTAGTAGCACTTGCAGATAAGTTAAATAATGCTACACTAGTTGAACCTGTTTTTAGTCCTGTACAACCCTCATAATTTCTAACCAATTTATTTGTATTTACGAGCTCAGATTTTCCATCTCTAAGGCTATCCATATATATAGTTGTATACTTTGTAATAGATGGATGCTTTGTAAGCAATTCTCGTGACATTATAGCTATATCATAGGGAGAAGTTAAATGTCCATCTTCATCTATTCCATGACAGTTTTTAAAAGTAGTATCATTCATTCCTAAAGCTTTTGCTTTTTCATTCATTTTAGCAACAAATGCTTCTTCTGAACCTTCCAAAAATTCTGCCATTGCAACAGTACAATCATTTGCTGATACAACACAAATTGCTTTTAGCATTTCATCAACAGTTAGTTCTTCAGTAGTATCTAACCAAATTTGTGAGCCGCCCATACTATTTGCATTTTCACTGCAAGATACTTTATCTGTTAAAGATATCCTTCCGCTATCTATTGCTTCCATAATTAATAATATGGTCATTATTTTTGTTACTGAAGCGGGTCTTAGTTTTTCGTGCATATTATAGTTATATAACACATTACCTGTACTTTGTTCAATCAGTATAGCTCCACCAGAAGTTAGTTTTAATGGATTATTAGTAATAGCTTGACTAGAATCTAACACTTCCTTTGATTCGGCAGACGCATTTGCATTTACCACCTGATTTTTGACCACATTGGAATTAGCGTTCACTGTTGTATTTTTATTTGTAGTCGCATTTTTATTTGTCTTGTTTTCATTATTAGCATTTACTATATTATTCGATATCTTATTATTTTGACTTGACCATACTGGAACTTCGTATTCACTAGCCATTATTTCTGTCGTTGCAGATGACATAAAGAATATTATAGCAACACACATAACAAAATATTTTAAAAACTTTTTCTTCATAATAATTCCTCCAACTGCTTAAATATTATTCATATTTTTCAGTTTTATGAATTATACAAAGAAAAAGATTTTTTAACTAAGGTAATTTTCTTTATACCATTTTGCAAATTGATCTTTTGCATCTCCCCACAAACTTGCTTCTTTTTCATAGTCAATTTCTCTCAATTCGCTTAGGGTATTTGTTTCTCCATCCGGTATATAAAATTTATCATGCCAGCTTCCTCTTGTTCCTTTAGCTTCATAAGCAATCCTTCCATTCCCTCCTCCAGAAAATACTATTGCTTTTTTCCCTGGTTCACAGAAAGCGAAACAATGTTCTAATCTAGCTTTTCTATTCTTTTCATTTTTTAACAATTCTAAGAACTTTTCTATACCTATCTGTTTATCAAAATAATGATTGTATGGTCCAGGTAATCCTCCTAATGCGTCTATATACAATCCAGTATCTGATTTTAATATAGCTTTGTTCAACTTATTTGCTGCATATTCTGCGCTAAAAGCTGCGACCTCGCTACAAGTTTCAGCTTGTATTTCTAAAATTTCAAAATCTGGATTAACTATTTCAATATTAAATCCATATTTTTTTCCAAAGAATTCATTAGCTTCATCTACTTTATTAGGATTAGTAGTTAAATATATTAATTTTTTCATATTTTTCTCCTCGACTATAATATAGATTTTAATTCTTCTAATTTCTCTTTCATGTCGTTTACACCATCATCATATAAGTCTTGAAGTTTTTTCTTATCTTTTTCTAATCTTGAAACATTAACCGCTTTTTTAGGTTGTACTACTATTATTCTTCCTTCTTTTTCTAATTTATTAATATAATCTTTTGTCTGATTATATCTATCTGGTATTGTATTCAATTTTTCAATTAATTCCGGATATTTTGCATATACTTTTTTATATACTCTTTTCATCGTTTTTGAAACTTCCGGTTTTCTATAATTCTTATCTCTTGTAAGAACAACTAATATGTTTTTATGACCTTCATCAATTGGTACGTTTATTGGGATTGAATTAGTAACTGCTCCGTCTAAGTAATGGAAATCATGGAATTCAACCATTTTTGAGCATAGTGGCATACTTGAAGATGCTTGTACTGCTTTTAATATCTCATCTTCACTACATGAATTTTTATCTATATATTCCGTTATTCCTTTTTCACAATTTGTTATTACGGCTTTGAAGGTTTGCTTTGAATCCTTAAAAGCTTTATAATCAAATACATTTTTCTTTTTCGAAATATCATTAAATAGATAATCAAAGCCAATTAGTCCATGTTCTCTTTTTAATGCTTCTATCCCTATGTACTTTTTATCATCTCTAAAGCCAATATTAATATCTCGGGTTCTTCCCATTTGCTTTGATACATAGTTCATTCCGGTTAATGCTCCTGCAGAAACTCCTATCACATAATTTGCTTCTATATTTTCTTTTAATAATACGTCTAATACTCCTGATGTATATAAGCTTCTAAAAGCTCCTCTTTTTAAATTGCTCTTCTATTTTAATACTTCTTTTATTTCTTCATTTCTCTTAATTTTTTGAGTTGTAGTTTTTATTAAAGGTTTATCTGTTAAGATCATATGTTTTATGTATTTATATGGTGGAAATGTTTTATTGACATCTTTTATTTTATTCCAGATAATATCATATAATTTTTCTTCCTCTATATTTCCATATTTTTCTTTTACTACTTCTTTGTTATATACGACTTTGACAGCAATTTTTATCTTTGTTTTATCATCTTCTTCTGGCATTCCAAATACAAAAGATTCCTCTACTTCTGGTATTCTATTTACTAATGTTTCTACTTCTTCTGGAAATACTTTTTTACCATTTTTCAAAACAATCATATCTTTTCTTCTACCTGTAATAAACAAAAATCCATCTTTGTCTATATATCCTAAATCTCCGGTATAGAACCATCCATCTTTTAATACTGAGTTTGTTGCTTCTTCATTTTCGTAATATCCTAACATGACATTTGGACCTTTTACTCTAATTTCACCTATTCCATTTTCATCTTTATTTACAATTTCCACTTGAACATCTTTAAGAGGAACACCAACAGAACCTAGTTTCATCTTAAAATCATTTTCTGCTGCAATTACTGGAGATGTTTCAGTAAGTCCATATCCTTGAACCATCTTAATTCCTAAATCGTTAAATCCTTTTGCTGTTCTTTTGTCTAGTGGAGCACCTCCTGAAATAACAAATCTCATTTCTCCACCTAAACCATCTATAACTTGTTTAAATAATTTTCTTCTTATGTCAATATGCAATTTTAAAAGTCCATTACTTACTTTTTTAGCCACATTTATTAATTTTGTTTTATTTTGTTTTTCTATTTCCTTTTCTATGTTTTCATACATTTTATCTACAAGAAGCGGAACTCCAACAAAAATTGTAACTTTGTATTCTTTTAAATTCTTTTGAATATATCTTAATCCATCTGTAAAAACAGTCTTAACTCCACAAGCCAACATAACTATCATTGCTGTTGAGCCGAATATATGGTGAAATGGCAAAAATGCAATATTTACATCTTTGTCTGTTATAGGTTCTACTAATTGCATATTATATACATTTGTTGCTATTCCATATTGTGATAACATAACTGCTTTAGATTTTGAAGTAGTACCAGATGTAAATAATAGTATACTCATTCCTTTAGAATCTACTTCATGATTTACATATTCCTTATTTCCACTATTTAGGATTTTCTTTCCTTTTTCAAGTAAATCTAATAAGCTTGTAAAGCCTTTTAAAGTACTCATACTTATATATTCTTTAATTTGAGTTTTGTTGTTATCTTTTATAGTTTTAATCTTATCTTCATATTTTTCATCAAATATTATGGCTTCTGCTTTACTTCTTACAAGTGAATCTTCTAGTTCTTCTACTTGAAGTTCTTTATCTAATGGAACTGAAACCACTCCACCTAAAAGGCATGATAAATGTGCTAAAGCCCATTCATATCTATTTCTTCCACAAATAGCAATTCTTTTGCCTTTTAATTTCAAATTATATAAAGCAGTACCTAAAGCATTTACTTCATCTAATAACTTTTTATATGTAGTGTTTTTATATTCTACTCCTTTATCTTTAATAATTTTGGTAACGAATGCTACATGATTTGGATATAATTTTACAGAATTGTATAGTATTTCTTTTATATTCTCAAATCTAGTAGCTTCTCTAAATTTCTCTTTTTCCATACACTATCTCCTATCTTTTAATAATAAGATAATATTATCACAACTAATTTCTTTATTCAATTTTCCGACCAATCCTTCTATGTATTTTAAAAATATTTCTTAAATTTTACTTTCTATTTCATAAAAATAAATATATGATTTTAAATTCCCGGAGTAGGGACGCTCCGTTCGGTTCACTGTCGCTCACCTTGAATTTGAAATCATATATTCTTTTTAATTAATCAAAATTTTAATTTTTAAGAAAATATTTTATTTTCCTATCTTACCTTCTAATTGTTTTTCATAAATTTTCATTATATTGTCATCTATAATATTAAGTATCTTCGAATATATTTTCATCTTTTTAGAGTCTCTACTAGAAAGTTCATACTTTTTCTTATATTTTATTTTATGTTCTGTTGTAGCCCAAAAGTCCATAGCCATAGTTCTTAATTGGATTTCAACTTTTATTGGTATATAAGTATCATCATATTGAATGAAATCTTCTAGTATAATGTGATAGCTCATATATCCACTCTTTTTAGGATTTTTTATATAATCCTTCTCATTTAGAATTCTTATATTAGGAATTTTATGAATTATCTTTATAACCTTATAAATATCACTTTTAAAAGTGCAGATAACTCTTATACCTGCTATGTCATTAACTTTTTCTATTAATTCATTATATGTCATATCATAGTTCTTCTTTTTCATTTTTCCAACTATGCTTTCTTTAGTTTTTATTCTACTTGTAATATGATTTACAACATCATACTCGTAAACTTCTTTTAAGTATTCTTGAATAATTGTTAATTTTTGCACAATATCGTTTTTTGCATTTTCATATAATGACATAAGCATTTCAAATTCTTTATTTTCCATATTTAGTGGAATTAGTGCTGAGCTTTTCGCTAATTCTTCATTTTCAACTTTCAATGTATTTTCTGTTTTAACCACCTCATTTCTTTATTTTTTATTATTCTACACAAGAATTGTAACCTAATTGTGTCCTACTGGTAAATTTAAAGAACTTATTTATAATATATGAAAAAGAAAGGAAACAAATACGTTCCTTCTCTTCATTATTCTATGAATTTACTTGATTTAACATCCAACATTTTTTCTTGTAATCTTTTAAATAATCATCCATTAATGCTGACGTAGTATATGCATTTTCACTATCTGCTTCTTCTTTAATTTTCTTACAATTTTCTATTAAAGTTTCATAACCTTGTAATACATCTTTCCATACTTCTTCTGAACGAATCTTTTTGCTTTCAGCCTCTTTTATTTGAGCAGTTTCTAAATATTCTTTCATTGTGGCCATAACTCTACAATCTTTGCTTATAATATGTTCTGCAATTTCATCGATTTGCTCATTAATTTCATTGTAATAGTCTTCTAATTTTTCATGTGTTGTAAAAAAATCTTTTCCTGTAATATTCCAATGATAATTTTGAAGCTTTCTATAAAATACATTTAAGTTAGATAATAATAAATTTAAATCATCACACATAATCATACCTCTTTTCATAATATTTGGTATAATTATTTCCAAAATAACAAATTTTATTCTTCTATAAACATGGCTTTTGCAATATAAGGTAAAATATCTTCCGCACTATACCAGCCAGACATTTTTACTTTTCCATAAAGTCCATTTGGATTAGAAACATACACTTTATTATCTCCGTCAGTTGCTAATAATAACATATAATGAGAAGCGGTAGTCCATCTATCATCTGGGTTATTCCATACGCAAATTAATACAGGTTTATCTTGAAGTAGATGTTCAATTACATAATCTTTTTTAAAATATACATCTGCAAATAAAAAGTCAGTATTACTAATCCCAAATCTCGAGCTTAATTCCTCTGACATTTGATCTCCTTCTAAATGTTCTCCTGGAAAATTTACATATATTTTTCTTAAGTCTTCTGGAGTATAGTCCATTTCATAACCACTTAGAAGTGTTGCAATTGCAGCTAAACCACATCCGTTTTCTTCAAAAGTTCCTCCCCAATATGACTTGTCTTTCCAAGAAGCATTCCCTACTTGCTTATATTCTATATATTTTCTATTTATTGAATTAAAAATGGTATCATATCCATCTTTTCCATCTACTTTTTCTTGACCTCTACCTACAAACTTCTCGTTATTTGCAAGTTCTTCCAAGTTAAATTCTATCTGTTTTTCTCCCGGAAAATACAACCCCATTTCACCTAATTTTGAGCTAAGAAATACCACGCCTTTATTAATTACTAAAATTAAAATAATTATAATAAACACTATTAATTTTACATTTACTTTTTTCTTTGTTTTCATATGTTCCTCCATTAATTAAATTATACAGAGGTAAAATTAATAATGTTTTAAAAATTTCTAAATAATTTCTTACGATTTTCTTACATTCTCGCTATTTCACAGTATATATGGTATAATTATGCGTAGTTGCAATTCACGGTGAGTATAAAAATGCTTTAAAATTGTATATTCAAAGATTTTTTGTTTCTTGCTGTCGGACGTAAAGTCCTCCAAACTGCGCGAAACTGCAAAATCTTGAATATACAATTATATGAATTTAATAAGAGACTGTGAATTGCAACTATGTGGAGGTAATTATGTACAATATTTTAGTATTAGATGATGAAAAAGAAATTGCAGATTTAGTTGAGCTTTCTCTTAAAGATGCAAACTTTAATATATATAAATTTACTAATAGTCAAGATGCAATCAACTGTATTAATTCCACATCATTAGATATGGCAATTCTAGATGTTATGTTACCAGATATAGATGGATTTTCTATTTGTAAAAAGATTCGCGAGAAATATAACTTTCCTATTCTAATGCTTACAGCAAAGGTTGATGACGTATCTAAAATTAAAGGATTATCTGTCGGTGCAGATGATTATATTACAAAGCCATTTAATCCATTAGAGTTACAGGCAAGGGTAAAATCTGCTTTACGAAGATTTTATGAATATAATAACTCTGGTTCTAAAAATGAAATTATTGAAATTGGAGCTTTGGCTATAAATGAATCTAATCATAAATGCTTTTTATACGATGAAGAAATTGATTTAACTCCTATCGAATTTTCAATTCTTCTATATCTTTGCAAAAATAAAGGTAAAGTTGTTAGTTCAGAGGAATTATTCGAAAATGTATGGAAAGAAAAATACTTAGACTGTAACAATACTGTTATGGTTCATATAAAAAGGCTTAGAGAAAAATTACATGAAAAACCTAAGAATCCGAAAATTATAAAAACAGTTTGGGGGATTGGCTATGAAATTGAATGACAATCAATATAGTAAAATTATTTTTAAACGAATTGGTAAAAAAATACTTATCTTTACCGCTATTTTTACTGTGTTCTTTATGTTTATGCTAGTTGTATCATTAATAATTGCTAATAGTCTTATTTGGCAACCAGATGACCCATTATATATTTTTTTAATAAGTGTTAGGTCTAATTTGCTTTTTATTTGGGCATTAGGAATATTATTCATAATAGTATTTTATCTAAAAAAATCTTTAAGCTATATTGATTATGTAATACAGGCTAGCGAAGATTTATTAGATAAGAATAACAATTATATATCTCTTCCTTCTGACCTATCTATGCTTGAAAAGCATTTAAATCAAATAAAGCAAGAATCTATTAGAAATGAAATTTTAGCAAAAACTAATGAGGAAAGAAAAAATGAACTTATCGTATATTTAGCACATGATTTAAAAACTCCATTAACTTCTATTATTGGGTATTTGGAATTATTAAATGAATCTCCTGATTTACCAGTATCATATCGTGCTAAATATGCTAATATAACTCTAAACAAGGCTTATAGATTAGAAGAATTAATAAATGAATTCTTTGAAATTGCTAGATTTAATGTTGGAAATATTGTTTTGAATAAATCTAGTATCAATTTAAGACTGATGCTTGAACAAATTATTGATGAGTTTTATCCTTTATCAAAAAGTCAAGATAAAGAGATTGTAATTAACTGCCCTACATCTCTTTGTTTAGTTGCAGACCCAGATAAACTTTCTAGAGTATTTAATAATGTATTAAAAAATGCCATTGCTTATAGTTTTCCAAATAGTAAAATCAATATCAATGTTAAAGAAAATCTTCATGATGTTTCTATTGAAATTTCAAATAGTGGAACAACCATTCCTCAAGATAAGCTTGATTATATATTTGAAAAATTTTATAGACTTGATGAATCCAGAGGTTCAAATTCTGGTGGAGCTGGTCTAGGTTTAGCAATTGCAAAAGAAATAGTTGAAGCTCATGGCGGTAAAATATTTGCTTCAAGCCAAAATAATGTAACTACTTTTACCATAGAATTACAAAAGTAAATATTTCGAAAATTTAAAGTTTCTTTTTTATAAAAATAATATATGGCTTTAAATTCAAGGTGAGCGCATGGCGAAGCCGGAGTGAACCGACCGAAGCGTCCCTGCTTCGGGAATTTTAAACCATATATTATTTTTTATATAAAGACAACTTTTAAGGCATTATTTCATTTGGTATTTCAAATTCTTGCATTCCCATACTTCCAGGTGCAATTTCATATTTGTAAAATACAATCACAACTTTTCTATTTTCATTTATATAAAAGTTTTGGTATTCATTTTCAATTCCAGCAAATCCACCTTCTTCTTGTGTAAAATAATAATTATCTGGATTTTTCTTTCTCTCTTCTATTTGTTTATATATTTCATTGTCTACAATCTCTTTATAGTCCTCACCTAATACATCTCTTAGGTTTAGTTCTTTTCCTGTTTCCAAATCAATATTATAAATATATTGCTCTGTATAAGCGCTTGCTAAAGTTTCACATTTATTTATTACAAATGATACTACATCTTCACCTGAATATTTCATTTCATAGTTTATGTCTACATGAATTGGATTATAATCTTCTAAAGTTCCTCCTGTTGCCAAAACGGCATCTTGATAATCCTTAGCTCTTTGATTAACTTCCTCTAAAACACTGTTCATTTTTTCTCTAATCTCATAATTAATTCTTTGTTCTAAGTCAGAATTTCCAGTATTTTCAATGGCTGGAATATTTGCATATATCAATTTAGAATCATCTTCTTCAGTATAACTTTTTACTGTTACTAATTTTGCTACTTGATTAACTATAGGTATATTCTCTACAGTTTTTGCAAAAGTTTCATTTGTGTTTACTAATACAACAAACAAACAGCACATTGCTAAACATGTAGTCATTATTGTTGGAAATAGCCTATGTCTTATTGATGTCTTCTTTACCGGATTTTCCACATATTTTCTGTTTAAGGATTCATCAACTGCAGAATGTAATTCTTTAGGAATTCTTATAGATTCATAAACCTTTTTAGCTTTTTCTAACTCTTTCAATATTTCTTTCCCCCTTCCATTTTTCCTTTTATCTCTCTTAATCCTTTGTATAATCTTGACTTTACCGTATTTACGTTTACATGTAAAATTTCAGATATTTCTTCTAATTTTAAATTTTCAAAATACTTTAAAACAACAACTGTTTTTGTTTTTTCATCTAATTCTCTAACATAATTATAAATGTCAATACTCTCAGTAGATAAACTTTCAAAATCCGTATAATTAGTATCGTCAATTTCTTCATATTCTAAAGAAACATATTTTTTGTTTTTCTTTATATACATTAATGATTCATTTATTAATATTCTATAAAACCAAGTTTTTACATATTCTTTATGTCTAAGCTTTTCAAGATTTTCAAGTGATTTAATAATAGCCTCTTGTACAACGTCTAATGCAGCATCTCTTTGGCCTGTATAATTATATGCAATTCTGTAAAACTTCTCTTCATTCTCCCTAATATATTGCATTAATATTTCCTTAGTTTCTAACATTTTATGCCTCTCGTATATCCTTTATATAATTTTCTACATATTCGTTCATCTTTGCGCTATCTTTACATACGCATAAAATAATATAATTATTCTGAATTATTAAAGTTGGATTTTCTAATTTATATACTTCGTCTGGCAAATAACTTGCAAAAGCTTCTGCTCTATCTGAAATTCTTGTATCTATTTTAGTTTTTACACTATTTACGTTATTTGTCTCTACAACTAGAATTTCTTCCGAAGTTGCTCCTGTGCTGACATACGATACTGCATCTACTATTTCTTCTTCAGTAAAACCATAGTTCTTAATTATTGTTTCCTTATCAATTTGCTCTAAAGTATCATCAAATACATCTTGTTCTTGTATTTTAGTTGCTAATTCTTGAATATTTAAAATTACATCTTCGTTTCCGTTTTCTTTTGTACTAAAAATATAACATACTACCGCTAATATAATTACTATAACTACACCTATTACATAAATTGCTTTTTTCATTGTTTTCATTCCTCCAAGTTTAAGAATTATTTTTAATATAGTCTAACCATTTCAGACAATATGTTTTGTTTATATGAATTCCATCTGTACTTGCACTGCTAGGTAAATTACCACCACTATCTACTACTGCTGATTTAACATCTAGATATTTAACATTTTCTCTTGCTGCTAAATCTTTTATTAATCTGTTGTATTCGGCAATCTTAGTGTTATTGTATATATCATCAGAATCCGATTTTTCTTTAGTAACCGGTATAATAGATTGAAGATATATTTCACAATTTGGTTTTATTTCTTTTATTTTTCTTATTAGTTCTGCATAATCATTAACAAAAACCTGACTATATGACCATCCTAATTCGTTTATTCCCAACATTATATATACTTTTTGGATATTCCTATTTTTCATATCTTCTAACAATGTTACTTCTTTTCCAGTAGAAGTTTTTACAAACTTTTTAGTTACTGCTGTGTCTACCATTAATCCAATATAA
Organism: uncultured Clostridia bacterium; assembly: GCA_944391895.1. Classification (GTDB taxonomy): domain Bacteria; phylum Bacillota; class Clostridia; order TANB77; family CAG-508; genus CAG-793. Next base: position 424 of record CALXVF010000023.1, on the reverse strand, counting down.
GTATAATCTACTACGTCTTTTAGCCCTGTATACATTAGAAATCCCTGTGTCCTTGAATCTCCTATAAAAGCAACTGTTTCATCAAATATTAGATTTTCATTTGCTCCTGTTTCCTTCGATGTACCTGGTTCATCACTATTGTTTTTTGAACCTGTGCTTTCGCTTTCTGTATTTATAATTTCATTTTGAATATTAGTATTTTCTGTCTGGTTATTAATGATTTCTTGATTTACAATGTTCTCTTCGTTATTTTCTTCAACATCTGCATTAATATTATTTGTACTGTTAGTATTTTCGCTTTTACTATTTAATAAAAGAATTATCCCTATAATTACTATAATTGCAAGCACTACAATTAATATCGTCTTACGTATTTTTTTCATGTTATCCTCCATCTAATTAGCGTATATGTTTTTCGTTTACA
>CALXVF010000022.1 GCA_944391895.1 uncultured Clostridia bacterium | reverse complement strand
CATATTCAAAATAAAATCATTACAATCAATTTTATTTTGATTTGTTTCCGTTATTTTACTTCTTTTTAATAATCCATTAATTTTAGCTAGCAAAATCTGTATATTAAAAGGCTTAGTTACATACTGGTCAGCTCCATAGTTCAAGCTCATTAGCTCATCTAGTTCATTATCTTTGCTAGTAATCATTATAATTGGAACATTTGATACTTTTCTTATTTCTCTTAAAATATATTCTCCATCAATGTTAGGTAAATTAATATCAAGCAAAATCAAATCTGAATTCTTTTCCCAACATTCTTTTACTGGATTTTCAAAGCTTTCTAAACTTACCGCTTGATATCCATTTTTATTTAAAAAGATCTCTAATTCTTTTCTTAATTTTTCGTCATCTTCTACTATTAAAATCTTTGACATCCTTGCTCCTTTCAAATGCAATGGGAGTTATACTCCCATTGTCATTGTTTCTGGAAGTGTTGAACCTCCATCTATTACTATTCCCTGAGCTGTTATATATGAGCTTTCATCACTTGCTAAAAATGCAGCAAGTTCTCCTAATTCTTCAATAGTTCCTAATCTTTTCATTGGTATTCCTTTAGCAATACCATCTACAACTGCTTGTGGATTACTTGAATCTGTTTCATTAGCCATTCCTTCTACCATTGGTGTCATTATATATCCAGGTAATATTGCATTTACTCTTATTCCATCTTCAACTAACTCTGCTGCTAAAGATTTTGTAAATCCTAATATTGCAGCTTTAGTTGTAGCATAAGCTACTTCTCCACTATCTGCTACCATTGGTCCTGTTACACTTGACAAATTAACGATTGAGCCTTTTTTCATAAAAGGTAAGCATGCTTTTGTAACATTCCATGTTCCTTTTATGTTTATATCAAAATGGAAATCTCTAAGTGAATCTTCCATATTCATAAACTTTTCTAATCTGCATACTCCTGCATTGTTAACTATTACATCTATTTTTCCATATTTATTAGCAATATCCTCAGCTGCTTCTTTTACTTTTTGAAAATCTCTAATGTCTACATTATATCCTAGTACATCTTGTCCTTCATTTTTAAGATTTTCTATTGTTTCTGTTAATTTTTCTGCATAATCTAATATGGCAACTTTTGCTCCATATTTTAAAAATACTTTAACTATTCCTAAACCATTTCCCATGGCTCCTCCTGTAACTACAGCTACTTTCCCTTCTAATTTTTTCATAATTCATTTCCTCCTTAATTTTATAATTTCCTACACAGCAAATGATGATGCTTTAGGTGGTGTTTTTCCCTTAACAACATTGTGGTAATAATCATAAGTCATTACTGGTTTATTTGAAATAACCTCAGCTTCATTTGCCTCTAGGACAAATATAGTATGAGTTGTTAAATCTATTTCATTTATTACACTTGCCTCTATGTATGAAACTGCTTTTTCTGTGATTACTGGTATATTATTATTGCCAATTTTGTATTCAGTATTCTCTAACTTGTTGTAATCCTTACTACTTCTAAATCCAAATTTTCCAATCAAAAGCATATCTGCTTCTTCAGATAGAACTGAAAGATTTACTTTCTTTGATTTTTTCATTGTAATATTTGTGTCATTTTCTTTATTTACTATAACTATTAATTTAGGCTTTTCCTCTGGAGTCGCTTGAACTACTGTATTTACTATGCATCCTGCAAAATGGTCTTCATATTTTGTTGATATTATATACAGTCCATATGTTAAATTCGAAAATACATCTTTATTCATTTTCTCCACCCTTTCTTTGTTATTTTATAGTATTTATATCATAAGCAATTCATTTTAGCAATAATATTACAATTTTTATTTTGCAATAAAAAATGTATATTTAAGATTTTACAGTTCCGCGCAATTTGGAGGACTGAAAGTCCGACAGCAAGGAACAAAAAATCTTTAATATACATTTATGGATGTGTATTTAATAAAATTGTTTACATATCAGTCTCATCATATTCTACATCGTAATTATTATCTTTTTTCACTTCTGTAACAGTTCCTGTTGGTGTAGTTGTTATCTTTACTTGGCTATTTCCAGCATTTTTCATAGCTTCTTTTTCTAATTTGCTTAATTTCATTCCGTTCATAGTTTTTCCAAGCATTTCGCTTAATTTGTCTGCCAAGTCTGGAACTAAATCTAATAATTTATCGATAGAAGAAGAATGTTCTACAGGTAATAATTTTACTCCACTTGTTTGAACTACTATAAATGCTATTGGTGAAATACTTACACCTGCACCTGAACCACCACCAAATGGTAATCTCTCTTTTGGTGGTACTTCTTCTTTTTTAGGAGTATCTGTCGTTTTTCCGTTAAACTCACTTCCTCCTGCTGCAAAACCAAAGTTAACTTTAGATATTGGAATTATAACCACATTATTAGATGTTTGTATCGGGTCACCTACAATTGTATTAACATCCACCATTTCTTTTATGCTATTCATGGCGGTATTCATTAAGCCCTCTATTGGATATTCACTCATTTTTTATTTTCCTCCTTCTTACATATTACATTTATAATATGTACTAATTTTATTGTTATTATGCAACTAAATTGTAAAAAAAATACATTTTTATCTAAATAAACTGGTTCTACTTTATAGTGATAGTTTTCCAATTCATTATTAGCCACATAAGGAAGAAATATTCCAATTGATATATTAATAATAGAGCTAGCAATAGCCGTAAATGCAGCATTATCTGTTCCTAAAAGCATATCCAAGTTTGTTTTCTCTAAACTTATTTTTGGCAACAATTGTTTTGAGAATTGTTTAGCCTTTTTCTTATCCTGCTCTATGTCTTTATGCTTTCTTATTTCTTTATCGTATTGTTTTAACAAAATGTTTTTTACTTTTTGATTATTTAAATTTAAAACAAATATTGGTATTTTGTTTAGAAATTTTACCTGTATTTTTAACTTAAAAGAAATATAATCTAAAACATCTATTTTCTTTCTTTCATCTTTTTCTTTTAAAATAATTTCAAATATATTTTGGGCATTATCCAAGTCATTTATAGTCATATCTTTGATTGTAATTGATATATTTGACATTAACAATGTTATTAGAATTACAATTAATATTAGTAATACACAAAGAAAAACTACCACAAAAGGTTCCTCCTTTTTGTAATAGTTTTTCCAATTATTTACTATTTATGCTAACTATTATTATTTTTTATTTTTTTATCAACTTTAATTTCTCCAAATAGCTCTTCTTGATTTGTTTCTACTTTATTTCTTCTTGACATTTCTAATAGTCCAGAGAAAGCTGTTACAACCTCCTGTGGTTTGCATTTCTTTAATGAAAACAGCCTATTAAACACGAAGGTTTTGTTTCTAATCAATTCTTTAAACATTGTTTTTACTGTTTCTCCAACAGTATAATTTTCAATAATTGCAATCTTTTCAATATTTTTTGCATTTTTATTTAACTTAGATGTATTTTTATCTAGAATCTTTTTATATGTTTCTGCCAAATCATTACTAGTATACTTTACTTCAACTTCTGTCTGCTTAGGAATTTCTATATCTTCAGCCATCCTAAAAACTCTTTTATTATTTGCATTATACAATTCTCTAAATTTATTAGTTATTTCTTTATACTGCTTATATTCTATAATTCTTTGTATTAATTCTTCTTCAGATAACATTTCCTCTTCTGTTTCTTGTCTAGGTAAAAGCTTTTTAGACTTTAGGTATAAAAGGTTTGATGCCATTATTAAAAATTCGCTAGTAACTTCTAAATCCATTTCTTCCATTGCATTAATATATGCAATATATTGGTCAGTAATTTCACTTAATGAAATGTCATAAATATCCATTTTGTTAACATCAATCAAATGGCATAGCAAGTCAAGGGGACCTTCAAAGTTCTCTGTTTTTATTTTGTATTTATTTATTTCTAGTGTAAATACATTTTGCATACTATATTGCCTCTCTTATGCTTTCTTCTCTATATCCTTTTTTCATCAAGTACATTTTTAAATCTTGTTTTTCAAGATTTGACTTTTTTACTGCTATTTTCTTAGCTGATTTAATTTCATATTCTATTAAAGTATCATAATTTTCAGATATATAATCCTCTATAATATCATTTTTTACGCCTTTTGACATTAACTTATATTTAATTTCTTTTATGGATAAGTTATTAAGCGCCATAAACTCATTTATGGCTCTTAATACATATTTAGAATCATCTATATATCCAATTTCTTTTAATTCTTCTATTACATCATCTAATAAATTCTCTTCTATTGTTTTTGCAAACTTATTTCGTATTTCATATTCTGTTCTTTTTTTATAACATACATACTTTAATACTTTAGTTTTTGCTTCGTCAAATTCTTCTATTGAATACATTTTTATATTTCCTATTCTTCATCATCAAATTCGTTATCATCTGGTTCTATATCTTGCTCTTCGTCAACAACTTCTTCTCCTAGGCTTTGTTCAAATGCTTCATCAAAGTTCTTTCTTATTTTATCTTCTACTTCTTGCATAATTTCCGGATTATCTTCTAAGTACTTCTTAGCATTTTCTCTACCTTGTCCAATTCTATTTCCATTATATCCAAACCATGAACCACTCTTATCAATAAGTCCAAGATTTATACCTAAATCAAGTATATTTCCAGATTTAGAAATTCCTTTTCCATAAACAATATCAAATTCAGCCTCTCTAAAAGGTGGAGCAACTTTATTTTTTACTACTTTTACTCTTACTCTGTTTCCAACAACATCTCCATCTTGTTTAATATTTTCTACTTTTCTTATATCCATTCTTACTGAAGCATAGAATTTTAATGCTCTTCCTCCTGGTGTAGTTTCAGGATTTCCAAACATAATTCCTACTTTTTCTCTTAATTGGTTGATAAATACTATTACACTATTAGATTTATTTATAACACCAGCTAATTTTCTTAAAGCTTGTGACATAAGTCTTGCTTGAAGACCTACATGGGCATCACCCATATCTCCATCAATTTCAGCTTTTGGAACTAGTGCTGCTACAGAGTCGACTACTATAATGTCAATAGCTCCACTTCTAACTAAAGCTTCTGCTATTTCTAGTGCTTGCTCTCCTGTATCTGGTTGAGATACTATTAAATTATCTATATCTACTCCTAAATGTTTTGCATAAACTGGATCCAAGGCATGTTCTGCATCAATAAATGCTGCTTCTCCACCTTTTTTCTGAGCTTCTGCAATCATATGAAGTGCTAATGTTGTTTTTCCAGATGATTCTGGTCCATATACTTCTATAATTCTTCCCTTTGGAATTCCACCTATTCCTAAAGCTATATCTAAACTTAAAGCTCCTGTTGGTATTGCCTCAACATTCATTGCTTTAAATTCTCCTAATTTCATAACTGAACCTTTTCCAAATTGTTTTTCTATTTGTCCAAGTGCTGCTTCTAGCGCTTTTTGTCTTTCTGTGTTTCCTTTTTCTGTATTCATAATTTCCTCCTAATTAAACATTTGTTTGTACGACATTTATTATATACTAAAAAAAATATTTGTCAATACTTTTGCGAACATTTTTTCGCATTTTTATTTTTACTATTTTTTTATTATATTGTATATTATATGATTTTGTAGTTCCGCGTAAGCGTTCAAACAAGCTGGAAGGATTCCAGCGAAGTGCGTTTGGAGCAATAAAATTCAAAGAATTTTAGCTGCGACTACAAGGAACGCAAAATCATATAATATACAATTGTGTAATCATAAAAAAATTATTGTTGCCTAAACCACTCATTAAAATTAGCAAACACATTATAACTATTTGGTGCAAAATTTCCACCAACATTAGCATTCAATAGTAAAGTATTCTTATCTCTATAAAGCCCAATATAAGGGACATCATCATTTACAGTCTTTTGAATATCTGCATAATTATCTAATGAACCAAGTTTAGATTTTACATCTTCATTATTATAATTAGCAATATTTCCATCTCCATAAAAATATGTCAAATCTGGATTTATAGAATTTGTAACTCCAGTAAGTATCATCTGATAATTTTTCTCATTAAGATACTCATGATATCTTTCATTACTTACTGCAGAAATATTTACTGTAATTCCTATAGTTCCTAATTGCCTTTTAATTTCATTTGCAACATTCATTCTGTCTTGGTTATCTTTATCCACAACTAAAGATAGTGTAAGACGTCTAACATAGCCATCAATATTTTTTTGCCATCTATCATTTTTATATACCCAACCAGCCTGTTCTAGAATAGTTCTTGCTTTATCCTGGTTAAATCCAATTTCACCTTCTGATGAGTGCAAATAGCTTCCATAATCAATAGGCGAATTAGCCACATAACAATTGTTCGAGAATACTGTTGCAATTAATGTATTTTTATCTATAGCATAATTAATGGCTTGTCTAACTGCTTTATCCTGCAAAATAACATCTTGGCAATTCAAACTTATAAAGTCATAATTTCTTCCATCATATTCCTTTTTGTTATATCCCATAGTTCCTATATGTTCAGAATAGCTTGTACTAGCAGTATTTATTATATCTATATTATCTAGCTTAAAACTATTGTAAATTTCTCCCATTGAACCATATCTTTTTATTGTTATAGATTGTGCTTTAGGTGTTTTATCTTTAATATGTCTCCATCTATCATTTCTTGTAAGTAAAATAGTATTATCATCTATACTTGCGATTTTATACATTCCTGTACCTATTGGTATTTTATTTGTGTTTACAAAATCCTCATTTAAATAATACATACTTGGTAGGATTGGGAAAGTAAGATTATATTCAAAAAATGGAACTGCTCTTGAAAGATTAATAATAACAGTTTGTGTATCTGGTATTTCCACACTTGCAATATCTTGAACATTGGCAGAATAAACTGTATTTCTTTCTTTTAATTTATTTATTGTAAATTCCACATCTTTTGCAATTAAACTACTTCCATCTTGCCATTTTATGTTATTGTCTAATTTGATTTCATATTTCACATCACTAACCTTTGTACATGATGTTGCTAAACACATTTCTGTTCTATAGTCTGGTGTGATATTTATTAGAGGTTCAAATATTAGTTTACTTATGTTAATAATTTCTTTATTATTAGTTAACAACGGATTCATAGTATCATAGTTCGAAATACCCATAGTCAAATTGTCCAATATTTGCACTGCTTCTTCTGTTGTACTATTATTATTTTCGTTTTCTTCTTCTTCTACTATGTTTTGATTATATAAAATATAAATTGCACCAATTATTAAAATAATAATAAATACTATAAAAATATATTTAAAGATATTGTTATTTTTCATAATTTTGCTCCTTATTTTCCTACCTATAATATATTAAAAATCTGTTTTTTTCAATAGTTTAGAAAAAAATAGGCATGTAATTTTTGTTACACGCCCCCTATATTTATTTTATATTTTCTATCTTGACTCTACTATAAGTCTTATTCCTGTTCTATCCTCTCCCTCAACTTCTACCTCTGCAAATGCTGGTATACATACTAGGTCTACTCCTGTTGGAGCTACAAAACCTCTTGCTATCGCTACTGCTTTTACGGCTTGATTTAGTGCTCCTGCTCCAATTGCTTGCATTTCTGCCTTTCTTGTTTCCTTTACCATCCCAGCTATTGCACCTGCTACTGAGTTTGGATTTGATTTTGATGAAATTTTTAAGACTTCCATTTTTTCCTCCCTTAATTTAATTTTTTGTTTGTTTGTAATTACAAGTATAGTTATATTACTTTTGGAGGATAAAGTCTAGTAGTTTCAATGAATTTCTTAATCTTTTCGTCGACATTTTATGACATATTTTACCATTTCTTACAAGTTTATTCTATATATTTCCTTTGTTCGACAATTTTCGTCATCTATTTCAAATATAACACCATTCAAAATGCATTCTCCCATAGCAAGTTTATATCTTTCTGGAAGAGATGTCACAAATCTCTTTAGAGATGTATCTACGTCCATTCCAATAACTGATTTCCTAGGTCCTGTCATTCCTATATCAGTTATATAGCCAGTTCCGTTTTCTAAGATTTTTTCATCTGCAGTCTGAACATGAGTGTGTGTTCCAAACATTGCTGTAATTCTGCCGTCTACATAATATCCCATAGCAATCTTTTCAGCTGTTGCCTCAGCATGAAAATCTAATATTTTAATATCTGCATCTATTCTTTTTAAGATGTCATCCAAAGTAGTAAATGGATTCTCAGATAAAATACCCATATCTGTTCTTCCTATTAAATTAATAACTGCTATCTTTTTGTTATTTTTTTCAACAATGGTGTATCCGTGTCCTGGAACACCTCTTGAATAATTTGCTGGTCTTATAATGTTAGGTTTATCTATAAAAGAAAAAATATCTTTTTTACCCCATGTATGATTTCCCATTGTTATAACATCTATATTCAATTTATTAAGTTCGTGAAAATTCTTTGTTGTCATTCCCATTCCACCAGCTACATTTTCTCCATTTACTATTGTAAAGTCTATGTTCTCTGCTTCCTGAAGTTTTGGTAAATCTCTTTTTAATCTTTCTAATCCAGTTTCTCCAACTAAATCTCCAACTGCTAATATTTTCACTTCTTACTTACCTCCTATGTGAATTTTATTTAATATTTTACCAGTAATCATAATAATTGTAGTTGAATGTCTTCTTGCAAAACCTTTTCCTAATGCTTTTCCTCCTATTGTGAAAGAAGCAACAAATGCACTTATTAAAAATTGTAAATCATAAGGTATACCTAAACCTGATGTTATTTTTAAAGACACAACAGCACTTATAGCACCACTTAGTACACCACATATATCTCCAATAACGTCTGCACAGATATTAGAAACTTGGCTTGCATTTTTTATAAGCTTGATTGATTCTTTTGCTCCTGGTACTTTTTTTGTGGCCTTTGCATGAAATTCACTTTCATCTGCTACAGTTACAGCAACTCCTATAACATCAAATACCACACCAACAAATATGACTAATATTAATATTAGTATTGCTGGCAAAATTGGTAAATTAGAAACTGCTGTATTTGAAATAAAAGAAAATATTATTGATAAAACAAATGATAATATTGTTACTTTTATAAACCAATTTAATTCACTGTTTTTTCCTTTATTTTTCTTTTCATCTTTTTTACTTTTTTCCATATTCGCTCCCATTCATAGTTATTTTATCATTTATTAATTATTCACACAATACCTTGTGAAAGAAAAAGTACCCACATTTTGGGGTACATATTATTTTAAATATGATAAAGTTGGTAAAATTTTACGTAAATTTTACGGTTTAGGTCTAGTCGAATTTCTCTACTTTATACTAAATATTACTATTTAGCCGTTTCCGATTAAATAAAGCATCCATAAATCTGGCTACCAGATTGCCACTTAAATCCGTATCTTAATCCATAAAATTTCTTACTAATGTAAACAGTCTAGAAGTTTTCCTTGAAACATTGTTTTACTACTAGTCTTTTTTGCAATAGTAATTTCATAACAAGTGATAAAAATATTTGGCCAAATGTTTTTATCTTTTAAGTTAATCCCAAAACTATCACTCAAGACAGGCTTCACTATATATTTCTATATAGGCACAAATAACGCGAAAATAGGAAAATTAATATATATGCCTTTATATATTGTCCTAGATTCTTATCTCCTAGCCCCACACAAGCTTGGCGTCCCGCGCAAAACTAAGAAACTCTATGTATGCCTTTTAGTGGATTTTTAGCCCCACCCTCATAATAAACAATATTACTAGAATACTGCACCAACTTAATATATTATATCATATTCTTTTTATTTTGTAAAATGCCATATATCAAAAAAGACTATATTTTAAAAAATATAGTCCTTTATTTTTATTTTGCGTAATCAATTACTCTTCTTTCTCTGATAAGATTAATTTTAATTTGTCCTGGATAATCCATTTCATTTTCTACTTTTTGAGCAATATTTCTAGCAATAATTGTCATTTCATCATCAGAGATTTTTTCAGGTTTTACAATTATTCTTATTTCTCTACCTGCTTGTATTGCATAAGATTTTTCAACACCATCGAATGAATCTGCTATTGATTCAAGTTCTTCTAATCTCTTAATATATGCTTCTAATGTTTCTCTTCTAGCTCCTGGTCTTGAAGCAGATATAGCATCAGCAGCTTGTATTAAATAAGCTTCAGGTGTTTGAGGTTCTACGTCCCCATGATGAGCTTCTACGGCATTAATTATTCTTGAATCTTCTTTATATTTCTTTAGGATTTCTACACCTATTTCTACGTGTGTTCCTTCCATATCATGGTCTAATGCTTTACCTATATCATGTAAAAGTCCTGCGCGTCTTGCAAGTTTTGTATCTAACCCTAATTCATCAGCCATTATTCTAGCTAAGTTTGAAACTTCAATTGAATGGTTTAGTACGTTTTGACCATAACTTGTCCTATATTTTAATTTTCCAAGAAGTTTTATAATATCTGGATGAAGGTTTAGAACTCCTGTTTCCATAACAGCTCTTTCTCCTTCTTCTTTGATTATTTTAGATACTTCTTCCTTAGCCTTCTCAACCATTTCTTCGATTTTTGCTGGATGAATTCTTCCATCATCAATTAATTTTTGAAGTGCTAGTCTTGCTACTTCTCTTCTTAATGGATCAAATCCTGAAATAACTACAGCCTCTGGTGTATCATCTATGATAAAATCAACTCCTGTTAGTGTTTCTAAGGCTTTAATATTTCTACCTTCTCTACCAATTATTCTTCCCTTCATATCATCATTAGGAAGTGCTACGATTGAAACTGTTGATTCAGAAGTATGGTCTGCTGCGCATTTTTGTATAGCATAAGTAATAATGTTTTTAGCAGTGTCTTCTGATTTTTCCTTAATTTCATCTTCCATAGCTTTGATTCTTTCTACTTTTTCAGCTGTTAACTTTTCATCAACTTTAGCTAATAATTGGTTTTTAGCTTCGTCGATTGAAAGTCTTGCAATTCTTTCTAGTTCATCTAATTGAGCATCTTTCAATTTTTGAACTTCATTTTTTTCGTTTTCGATAGCATCTTCTCTTTTATCTAATTGCTTTTCTCTTTGTTCAGCTGAGTAGATTTTCTTTTCAAGATTTTCTTCTTTTTGCAATAATCTTTTTTCTTGTAATTGAATATCACTTCTTCTCTCTCTAATCTCTTCTTCAAGCTCATTTCTACTGTTAATAATTTGTTCTTTTGCTTTTACTATTTCTTCTTTTTTTGCATTCTCTGCTTCTTTTTGAGCGTTATCTAAAATTCTTTGTGCTTCTTTTTCTGCACTTTGAATTTTTGCTTCAGCAGATTTTTTTCTTACTATATATCCCACGAATGAAAATAATATTGCTGAGACTAGAAAGATTATGATATAAATTGCGATTTGCATATCATACACCTCTTTCTATTTAGTTTTCAATGTTCAAATATATATAATCTATAAATATATTCTACCTATAATATTTTATTATTATTATGTGAATATGTCAAGAGTAAAATACGTTTTTATTTGAAGACGGACCTTTTTCGAAAAAAGGTCCGTCTCTAATCTAAATTTATGCTCTTGGATGAGCTTTTTTATAAATATCCTTTATTCCTGGGTCTTGAAATTGAGCATATACCTGTGTTGAAGATATATCTGAATGTCCAAGCATTGCTTGAATTGATTTTAAATCTGCACCATTTTGTAGTAAATGAGTTGCAAAAGAATGTCTTAAAACGTGTGGTGTAATATCTTTTTCTATATGAGCTTGCTCTTTATAATATTTTACTATTTTCCAAAATCCTTGTCTTGTAAGTCTTGAACCATTTACATTTACAAATAAAGCTTTATTGTCTTCATTTTTTATTAATATTGGTCTAGCCTGTTCAACATACTCTCTTAATGCTTTTTCTGCTAATGTTCCAAGTGGAATTGTTCTTGTTTTTTTACCATTTGCACAAGTTACAGTATCCTCTTCAAAATTAACATCATCTATATTTAAATCTATAATTTCAGTTACTTTCATTCCTGTAGCATAAGCAAATTCTAACATTGCTTTGTCTCTAGTTCCTTTTAAATCAACATCTTTTGGTTGGTCTAATAAAAGTTCTACTTCTTCTGATGTTAATACACTAGGAGTTCTTTTTTCTATTTTTGGAGATTGTATTGATACAGTAGGATCTCCCTTAGCTTTTTTAGTTCTTAGCAAAAATTGATAAAAAGACCTTATTGATGCTAAGCTTCTTGATGCTGTTGATGTCTTTTTTCCTTCTTTTTGTAATTCTTTTTCATAATCCTTTATATCTTCTTCTTTTGCCTTCGCATAATT
>CALXVF010000021.1 GCA_944391895.1 uncultured Clostridia bacterium | reverse complement strand
GGTGCCTCGAAGTGGAATCGAACCACTGACACAGGGATTTTCAGTCCCTTGCTCTACCAACTGAGCTATCGAGGCATACTTATATATAAAAAAATGGCGACCCGGAACGGGCTCGAACCGTCGACCTCTAGCGTGACAGGCTAGCGTTCTAACCAACTGAACTACCGGGCCGTAAAAGTGGTGGTCGCTATAGGGCTCGAACCTATGACCCTCTGCTTGTAAGGCAGATGCTCTCCCAGCTGAGCTAAGCGACCATGTCCTTCCGACTTTCTTAGTATACTAAACTTTTACAAAAATGTCAACACTTATTTTAATATTTTTTTAAATTTTTTCGCCTTTTATTAAATTCATATAATTGTATATTCAAAGTTCTTTTGTTTCTTGCTGTCGGACATAAAGTCCTCCAAGCTGCGCGAAACTGCAAGAACTTGAATATACAATTGTAAAGCATTTCATACTCGTTGTGAATTGTAACATTTTTTATTTTAATTCTTCTATAGCTCTTTTTAATTGAGTATCTGCTTCTAAATCTAATGTCCCGTCAAAAGTATAATCATCCACTTTAATATCTGGTTCTACACCTATTCCGTTTATTTTATTATGATTTGGCGTAAAATATTCATCTGTTGTTATTTTTATAGCACTATTATCTGATAATGGATATAATGTTTGTATAACTCCTTTACCAAATGTAGTATTTCCAATTAAAGTAGCATTATCTGCATTTTCTTTTAAAATTCCAGCTAATATTTCTGATGCACTAGCAGAGTATTCATTTACAAGTAAAACTATTGGCATTGTGATTTTTTTATCTTTTTCTGCCTTTGTTACTTCTTCTACTCCATCTTTGTCTGCTTCAATTAATAATGTTTGGCCTTTATTTGTCATTAATTCTGCTATAGCTAAGCATTCATCGACTACTCCACCACCATTGTTTCTGACATCTACTATTAATGATGTAATTCCCTTTCCTGCTAAGTCATCATATGCTTTTTCAAATTCTTCTGATACTTTTCCTTCAAAACTTGAAATATAGATATATCCTATATTATTTTCTAGTACTTGTGAAGTTACGTGCTGTATTTCTATATGTCTTCTTTGCACTTCTATTGTTTGTTCCTGTCCATCTCTAATAATTCCAACTTTTACTGTTGTTCCTTCTTTTCCTTTTATTTCATTTGTAATAGTATCATAATCGTCTCCATCACATTCTTCACCATCTACACTTGTTATTATGTCCCCTGTTTGCAAACCTGCTTCTTGTGCTGGTGAATTTTGCATTGTACCATATACCAATATTTCATTATTATCAGTATCTTTCGTGATGTATACTCCTATTCCTACATATTCACCCTCATAATCTTGAGTAAATTCTGACATTTCATCTACTGTTAGATACTCACTATACACATCATTTAATCCTGAAACATACCCTTCTATTGCCCCTTCAATTAATGCATTCTCATCAATTTCTCCAATATATTCCTCATCTATTTTTTGTCTCATTGCTGTTAACTTTGCTTCTAACTCTTTTGATTTCATAGCTGTTCCTATTGATGATTCTGTTCCTGCAACTTTACTTTCTCTTCCATATATGACTATAGTTGTAATGACCACGGTAATAATTGCTGTTGCTATTATTGTCATAATAGTTTTAAATACTGAGTTTTTCTTCATTTATATTCCTTCTTTCTTTAATTTGCTGATAGATAATTTTTTGGGTCTACATGAGTACCATTTTCTCTCACTTCAAAATGAACATGTGGTCCTGTTGAATTTCCTGTTGACCCCATTTCCATAACAATATCTCCTTGTTTTACAGTGTCTCCAACATTTTTCAATAGTTTATTTCCATGTGCATATAATGTTACTATTTTTACGCCTTCTTCATTTAATCCATGGTCTATCATAACCATATTTCCATATCCACCTGTATTAAATGTAGAATAAATAACAATTCCATCTGCTGCAGCATATACAGGGTCTCCAGTATTTCCACCTATATCTATTCCATCATGATTCTTTATAACGCCTTGAATTGGATGTAATCTTGAACCGTATGGTGAAGTAATATATGAGCTCTCTAATGTTGGCCATATCATTACTCCTCCTGAATATTTTAGCTCATAAGTAGAGCCATCTATGGTATACCTAATTAAATTTTCTAGTTCTTCTTGTTGCTTTTTGTAATTTTCTATTTCTGCAGTAATTTGTTTTTCACTCTCAGATAAGCTATTTTTATAATTTTCATGTACTGTTTTTGTATTTGTTAATACTACTGTCTGCTTTTCAGCTTCAACTTTTGCAAGTTTCATTTTTGCCTTATCTTCTTCTAGCTGTTTATTAATCTTCTCGACTTCTTGTTTCTTTTCTGCTAGCTGCTCAATTGCTTTTGAGTCATATTCAACTATTTTTTCCACCACAAAATATTTAGATACAAAATCTATTATGCTTTTTGAATTCAAAAGAACATCTAAATACGTAGTTTCTCCATTTTTATATATTGCTACTAATCTATCTTGCAATAGTTTCATTTTTTTATCATATCCAGCTTGAGCAATTGCTAATTCTTCTTCTGATTTCTTTACTTTTTCTTGTAATTCTTGATATGTTGCATTTACCTCATCTAATTGTTTTTGATATTCTTGTATTCTATCATCTAACTTTTGTATTTGAATTACTGCATCACTTAATTCTCCTTGAACATATGTTAATTGTTCTTCAGCTTTTTCTAATTCTTGTTCTACTTGTTCTTTTTGTTCATTTAAAGATAAAGTGTTTACTGTATTAGTTGTATTGTTAGAAATAGTATTATCTTCTGCTCTAACAAAATGGAGGCTAGAAGATAATATAAGAATAGCTACAATTAGCATTATAACAGTAGAAACTATCTTATTTTTCATTATCTTTTTGCCTCCTTAAATTATTAACTATAAATTAAACTTGGATGATTTGTATGTAATAATGGGTCTACTCTATTTGCTTTTCCTCTTCCACCTATATATACTTCATAATGTAAATGTGGTCCTGTTGATATTCCAGTATTTCCTGATACTGCAATTTGTTGTCCTGTTGAAACTACTGTTCCTACACTTACATTAAATCTAGATAAATGTCCAAAAGCTGTATAGTATCCGCCACCATGGTCAATCATTATGTAATTTCCATAACCAGACACATAACTTGCTAGAATTACTTTACCATTTGCTGGTGCATAAACAGGTACATAACTTACTCCTATATCTATTGCTCCGTGGTTTGTTGAAGCTCCTGCTGTTGGAGCAGTTCTGTTTCCAAATATTGAAGTTATTCTATTATAGCTGTATGATAAAGGCCATTCAAATCTTCCACCATTGAAACTACCTTCATATCCTCCGGCCTGAGTTTATAACATCATCTGTGCTATTTCTTATTTCTTCTTGAGCTTTTTCTATTGCTGCTTCAAAATCTGCAATTGTTTGTTGTAGTTTTTTCTCTTCTTCTGATAAATTATTAATTGTATTTTGTTTTGATACTTGAGCTGCTTTTAATTGCGCATTTTTGGCATCTTTTTCTTTTTTCACGTTTTCTACTTCTACCTTAGATGTTTCTAATTCTGCTTTTTCTGTTTCTATAGTAGCTTTTTGTTCAGATACTTCGTTTATAAGTTCTGTATCTTTTTCTGCTATTGTTTTAACAGCACTATATTTTGTAAACATCTCGACATAGTTACTTGAACCAAGCAACACATCTAAATATGATGTTCCGCCATTTTTGTACATAGCAACAAGTCTATCTTTTAATAACTCTTCTTTTCTTTCTAATTCTGCTTGTTTTGCTTCTATATCTTTTTGCTTTTGGTCTATTGATGTATTTAAAGTATTTAATTGATTATCAAGAGATGCTATTTCAGATTGAATATCTGATATTTGTGCATTTATTTGGTCTAATTCATCAGATGCTGTCTCTTTTTTATCTTGCACTCCCTCTAATTCGTTTTGGGCATTTTCTTTTTGCTCATTTAATTCGTCTATGTCAGATTGTGTTGCACCTATACTTATACTAGTATATGCCAGAAGTACTCCTATTATAGCAAAAATTGTTACTATTTTTTTCAACATATGATTATACCTCCACTTTTATTAAACTTTCAAATACTTTCTCATTGAAATAACACTTCCTAATATACCAATTCCAATTCCTAAAACTAAATAAACTGTAAGTACTAAGAAGAACATTTCTGAGAAGCTTAATAGGCCAATTCCTATAGATTGTATTAGTACTGATTCTCCAATTCCTCCCATAACTGCATTATAGCTTAGTCCTAATATTATTAAAGTAATAATTGCAGATATAAGACCTATGATTATACCTTCTACAATGAATGGTCCTCTTATAAATCCATTTGTTGCACCAACATATTTCATTATTGATATTTCTCTTCTTCTTGCGTGTACTGTTAATTTTATTGTATAAGAAATAATAAAGATTGATATTATAATTAATAAAGCTAATATTATAATTGTCATAATTTGAATACCATTTGCTAATTCTTGTAATCTATTAATTGTATTGTTTTCACTAGCTATTTCATCTACATTATCTAAAGCATATATTTTTTCTTGTACTTGTTCATTTAGTGATAAATCTGTCAATGTTACAAAGTATGATGCTGGGAATGGATTTTCTTCATCCCATCCTTCTAGTAAGCCCTGATTATCATCAAATACTGCTTTTACTGAATTTAGTGCATCTTCTTTACTTACAAATGTTACTTTATTTACTCCCTCTATATTTCTTATTTCATTTCCTAGTGTTTCTACTTCTGTTTCTGTTGCCTCTTCGTCTATAAATATTTGTATTCCTTGTTGTTCTTCTATTTGGTGAATAACACTATTTACATTCTCACCTATAACAAAGAAAAGTCCAAATATAAACATTGTTGCACACATTATTATTATAGAGGCACTGGTCATTTTCTTTTGTTTGAACGTGCTTTTAAAACCTTCTCCTATTAAATAACTTAATACATTATATCTCATCATACCCACCTTTTTCGTCTCTTACAATATTTCCTTTATCTATTCTAATAACTCTTTTATTCATTTTGTCAACTATTTCTTTCGCATGAGTTGCAACTACTACTGTTGTACCTCTTAAGTTAATATCATTTAATAGTTCCATAATGTCCCATGCTGTATTTGGATCCAAGTTTCCTGTTGGTTCGTCCGCAATTAACATTGATGGGTTATTTACTATAGCTCTAGCTAAAGCAACTCTTTGTTGTTCTCCTCCAGATAGTTCATTTGGATATACTTTTGCTTTATTGCTTAATCCAACTAGAGATAATACCATTGGCACTTGTCTTCTTATATGTTTTGGTGTTGCCTTTACAACATACATTGCAAATGCAACATTTTCATATACTGTTTTATCTGGTAATAATCTAAAGTCTTGGAACACTATTCCCATACTTCTTCTTAAGAATGGAACTCTACTAGGTTTTAAGAATGTTGTATCTTTTCCGTTTATAATGATATTTCCTGATGTAGGTTCTTCTTCTTTTAATATTAGTTTTATTATAGTTGATTTTCCTGAACCTGAGCTTCCTACTAGGAATGCAAATTCTCCTTTGTTTATTTTAAAATTAATATTATGTATTGCTTCTGTTCCTGTATCATATTTTTTACTAACATTTCTAAATTCTATCATCTTAATCGTCCTTTTTAGTATTATAAATCATTGTAATCATAACAATAAATTCAAATATTTTCAATAGGTTATGTTAAAAAAATTGTATTATTTTTATCCAATTTAAGAATATTTTGTATATTCTGTAGAATTGTGAAAATTGTGTGAATTTTTTAATACCATATAAAAAACTAATATTAATTATTGTTCCCGGTACGAGGACGTTACCGTACAGCTCTCTCCAAGCTTTCGCTCGCTTTGAACAATAATTAATATTAGTCTTTATATTGCATTATATATTTAAATAATTACTATATCCTTAGTTGATTTTGTTAATACCTCTGGTTCATTTCTGCCAACTCTAATTGTATCTTCTATTCTTATTCCATATTTACCCGGTATATAAATTCCAGGTTCATTTGTAACTACCATATTTTCTTTTAATGATAATTGTGAATTATGACTTAAAATTGGTAGTTCATGAACACTTAATCCCACTCCATGACCCAAAGCATGAATCAAAGAATGATTATATAAATAAAATTCATTTTCAACGCTTCTAGCAATCATTTTGCAACTTGTACCTTCTTTTATTTCTTTAGTTGCCCTTACTTGATTTCTAAGCACAAGTTCATAAGTTTCTTTCATTTGGTCATTTATATATCCTGCAAAAATTGTTCTTGTCATATCTGCGCAATATCCTTTATATTTCGCACCAAAGTCTATTGTAATTGGGTCTCCTTCCCTTATTATTTTATCACTTGGCACAGCATGTGGTTTAGAAGAATTTTCACCAGAAGCAACAATTGTTTCAAAAGCTTCTCCTTCTGCTCCATTCTCTAAAAAATATTTTTGTATTTCAAGTGCTATCTGCCTTTCTGTCATTCCAATTTTTATGAAAGAAGTTATATAATCAAAACATTTATCTGTTATTTCACAGGCTTTTTCAATTTTTCTTATTTCATCTTCGTCTTTTACCATTCTCATTTTTTCAATGATGCCTTCTGTTTCTTCCATGTTTTTAATCCTATATTTTCGGATTATATTTTCATATTCTGCAAATGTTACATAATTTTCTTCAAATCCGACATTCTCACAATTTTGAAAAAAGTTTTGATTGTCTGTATCAGATAAGTCCTTGGCATCATATATCACAAATTCATCGTTTATTGTTAGAAATCTGTTTACTTCTTCTATATATCTTGCATCTGTTACAAATATATTTTCTCTATCCGCTATTAAAATCTTTCCTTCTACCGGTATTCCAAGAATATACCTAATATTAATGGGATTAGATATTATTAAACCTTGGATATTTAATAGTTTCATTTTTTCTCTTATACATCTAATTTTATAATTCATTTAATCACTATCTTTCTACAATTTATATGTTCCTAATGTAAATATTTTAAGCAAGGCTATTAACATTATATGTTCAGGTATGAACATTACTAAAAATGTTGCTATAACTATAAATGGTCCAAATGGAATATATTCATTTGATTTTTTCTTTTTACTCACAATTAGAATTATACTAATTATAGCTGCTAGTAAGAATGCTAGTATTGAAATTATAACAATGTTGTATGCTCCAAAAATTATTCCTAAAGCTCCCATTAATTTAACATCACCAAAGCCCATTGCTTCTTTTCCTGCAATAAGTCCACCTAACAATGTGATGATTAAGAATATTCCTCCTCCAATTGCTAATCCTAATAATTTGTCTATTAATATACTTAATCCTCCAGTTCCTTCAATAAAAGCAAATAATAGACCTATTTCAAATAGTGTTAAAGTTAATCTATTTGGTATGATTTGCTCTTTATAGTCTATTGCAAACGCTGATACTAACAATGGCGCAACAAGTAAATATTTTATTAATTCTAAATTCCATCCACATATAAATAATAGCACAACATATATAATTGCAGTTATATACATGAATTTATAATTTAGTTTCATATCTTTTATGTATACCTTATAAAAGTCTTTGCTTAATATTGGTTTGTGATTACTCATTCTTATTGTTGCCCAGTCTAGCAATTGTCCTACTCCCAGCCCTAATAGTCCTATAAAAAAATAATATAATATATGAATTTCATTTATGTACATTTTAATTAATCTCCTCTCACTATTTTGCACTATAATTCTTTAAAATTCTTTTTTCCAATTTCCTTTTTATATTGTTCAATTTTACTTTTTCTTCACAAATTGGATTTGTTAATATTGAAAACATTTTCATTCTTTTTGCACCTAGGACATCAGTAAATATCTGGTCTCCAACTTCTGCAATCTTTTCATTGTTCTGAATATTCATCAATTTTTTTGCTCTTTTAAAACCAATTTTAGTTGGTTTTAGTGCAAAGTACACATAAGGTATATCTAGTATTTTCGCTATTTTCTCTACTTTACGCTTTTTTATACTATTTGAAATTATGCAAAACTTTATATTGTTTTCTTTCAGCTTTTGAATCCATTCTTGTAATCCTTCAAGTGGATTCCTATCTAAGTCTATAAGTGTGTTATCTGAATCTAAAAACATATATTCTATATTGTTCTTTTTTAACATTTTTATTGTTATATCTGTAATTTTATTCACATGTTCATCTGGTAAAAGCATTTGTATTTTTCTCCTTAAATTATATCCATATTATATTTATAAAAAATATATATGTCAAGGATTATTCCTTGACATATTTTAACCAATATTTTTCATTGATAGCTTCACTTTTTGTCTTTCCTTGTCGATGCCTATGACTCTAACTTTTACAATATCTCCAATAGATACTATATCACTTGGTTTCTTTACAAATTTATTACTTAATTCAGAAATATGTACTAGTCCATCATGTTTTACTCCAATATCTACAAATGCTCCAAAATCAATTACATTTCTTACAGTTCCTGTTAATACCATTTCTTCTTGTAAGTCCTCAAATTTTAGGACATCATTTCTAAGTATTGGTTTTGGCATATCTTCTCTTGGATCTCTTCCTGGTTTTGAAAGTTCTTTGATTATATCTTCTAAAGTCATCTCTCCAATATCTAGTTCTTTTGAAAGTTCTTTAACTTTTACTCCACTTAATTTCTTTCTTATCTCTTCCAATTTATCTTTTTCCAATAGATCTTCTTTTTTGTATCCAATTTTATTTAATAGTTTTTCAGCCGCTTCATAACTTTCTGGATGGACTGCCGTAATTTCTAATGGATTATTTCCGCCTGGTATTCTGATGAATCCCGCACATTGTTCATAAGCTACATTTCCTAATTTAGGTATTTTTAAAAGTTCTTTTCTTTCTTTTAGTTTACCATTTTCATCTCTATATTTTACAATGTTTTTTGCTATTGTTTTATTTATCCCTGAAACATATGAAAGAAGTGATGCAGTTGCCGTGTTTACGTCAACGCCTACTGTATTTACTGCATCTTCTACTACTCCCGTTAAACTTTCAAATAATTTCTTTTGGTCGACATCATGTTGATATTGTCCAATTCCTATTGCTTTTGGATCAATTTTTACAAATTCAGCAAGTGGGTCTTGTAATCTTCTTGCTATTGAAATTGCTCCTCTTAATGAAACATTTAAGTCAGGATATTCTTCTGTTGCAAGTTTAGAAGCAGAATATACAGAAGCTCCCGCTTCACTAACTATTGTATAATATACGTCTTTATTAAATTGTTCTTTCACTTTTTTCAAAGTATTAGAAACAAAGATTTCAGACTCTCTTGATGCTGTTCCATTACCTATTGCTATCATCTGTATATTATCTTTTGCAATAAGTCTAATAAGCTCTTTTTCTGCTCCTTCTATATCATTTTGTGGCTCTGTTGGATAAACTACTCCTGTATCTAATACTTTTCCAGTCTCGTCTATAACAGCTAATTTGCATCCTGTTCTATATGCTGGGTCAAATCCTAATACCGTCAAACCTTTTAAAGGTGCTCCTAGTAATAATTGTTTTGCGTTTTTTCCAAATACTTCAATCGCCTGTTTATCTGCTTTTTCAGTCAAATCAGACCTAATCTCCCTATCTAAAGATGGCTCAATAAGTCTTTTAAAACTATCTTCAATTGTTTCAAGAAGTATTTTTTCATATCTAGGATTTTTAATCACTATTTTGGCTATTAAACCTATAATTTTATCTACAGGTTTTTCTAAAGATACTTTTAGAAATTCTTCGTTTTCTCCTCTATTTATTGCTAGAATTCTATGGCTAGGTATAGTGCTAATTTTTTCACTATAATCATTATACATGCTATATGTAGGATTTTCTTCCTTAGCATTTTTAGTATGTATAATTCCTTCTCTATAGTAAATTTTCTTTATTTGCTTTCTATATTCTGCATCATCAGAAATATCTTCTGCAATAATATCTTTTGCACCTTGCAAAGCATCCTCAACTGTAGTTACTTCTTCTGTCAAATATTCTTTAGCAATTTCTTCTATGTCTCTTTCTTCTTTTTGTTCAATTATAATTTTTGCAAGAGGTTCAAGTCCTTTCGCTTTAGCAACTGTCGCTCTTGTTTTCTTTTTTTGTTTATATGGTCTATAAATGTCTTCTACATCTGCAAGAGTAGTAGCTGATTCTAAGCTTTTTTCTATTTCTTCAGTAAGTTTACCTTGGTTTTCTATACTATTTCTTACTTCGCCTTTTCTTTCTTCTAAATTTCTTAAATATTTTAATCTCTCATCTAAGTTTCTTAAAACTTCGTCACTTAGTCCCCCAGTTACTTCTTTTCTGTATCTTGCAATAAATGGAATTGTATTACCACTGTCTATAAGTTCAATAGTTTTTTCCACTTGATTTTCTTTAACATTTAATTCATTTGCAATAACTCTTACAATATTCATTTGATTATCCTTTCTATTTTTTTAATTTTGTATATTAAAGATTTTGAAGTCACGCGCAGTTTGGAGAAGCTCTGCTTCGACAGCAAGTGACAAAAAATCTTCTAATATACAACCATGAATTATTAGATTAGTCCCATTTCTCGCATTTTTCCCAAGGTAATTCGTCTTTTCCGAAGTGTCCATAATTTGTTGTTTTAGTATAAATTGGGTTTCTTAGTTCTAGGTATTCAATAATGCCGTTTGGAGTCAAATTATATTTTTCTTTTATTATCTTTACTATTTCTTCTTCCGGAACTTTTCCAGTTCCAAATGTATTTACATAAATAGATAAAGGTTCTTCTATACCTATTCCATATGATACTTGAATTTCACATTTTTTTGCATATCCATTTGCTACAATATTTTTTGCAATATGTCTCATCATATATGCACCACTTCTATCTACTTTACTTGGATCTTTTCCTGAAAAAGCTCCTCCTCCATGTCTACTATATCCACCATAAGTATCTACAATAATCTTTCTTCCTGTAAGTCCAGTATCTCCTAATGGTCCTCCTATAACAAATCTTCCTGTTGGATTTATATAAATTTTTGTATTTTCATCCATCATATTTTGTGGTATTACTTTATCAATTACATTTTCTTTAATGTCCTTTCTTAGTTGTTCTTGAGTAATTTCTCCTTTGTGTTGTGCTGAAACCACTATTGCTTCTATTCTTTTTGGAATATCGTTTTCATATTCTACTGTTACTTGCGTTTTTCCATCAGGTCTTAAATATGGTATTATTTTTTGTTTTCTAACATCCGCTAATCTTTTAGCTAATTTATGTGCCATATTTATAGCATATGGCATATAATTCTCAGTTTCGTCTGAAGCATATCCAAACATTATTCCTTGGTCTCCTGCTCCACCTGTATCTACTCCCATTGCAATATCAGGACTTTGTCTTTTTATATTAACATGAATTTGACAAGTTCTATAATCCATATCTACATTTTCATCGTCAAATCCAATTTCTTTTATTGTTTCTCTAACCAGATTTCTTATTTGTATTTTTTCATTTGATGTAATTTGTCCTGCAATATTTACTGTATTTCCTGATACTAATGTTTCCACTGCAACTCTGGCATTTTTATCTTTTCTTAAACATTCATCTAAAATGGCATCTGAAATTAAATCTGCTAATTTATCTGGATGTCCTTCTGTGACACTTTCTGAAGTGAAATAGTAATGACTCATTTTTATTCTCCTCTCAATTTTAATCTATTTCAATTGCGCCTGTATATAAAGCGTAATACATTCCTTTTTTAGCTATAAGCTCTTTATGGTTTCCTCTTTCTAGTATTCTACCATGGTCTAATACCATTATTAGTTCAGAGTTTCTTATAGTTGACAATCTATGTGCTATTACAAATACAGTTCTTCCTTTCATTAAGCCATCCATACCTTTTTGAACAATTTGTTCTGTACGAGTATCTATACTAGATGTAGCTTCATCCAATATTAATACTGGTGGATTATATAATGCTGCTCTTGCAATTGATAATAATTGTCTTTGACCTTGTGACAAACCTTCTCCACTTCCAGATATTACTGTATCATATCCTTCTGGTAAGTTTCTTATAAAATGGTCAGCATTAGCTAATTTCGCTGCTGCTACAACTTCTTCATCTGTTGCTTCCAAATTTGCATATCTTATATTATCTTTTATAGTTCCTGTGAATAAGCTTGTGTCTTGTAATACCATTCCTAGTGATTTTCTTAAGTCTTCTTTCTTTATCTTAGTTATGTTAATTCCATCATATCTAATTTTTCCTTCTTGTATATCGTAGAAACGGTTTATTAAATTTGTTATTGTTGTTTTTCCTGCACCTGTTGCACCAACAAATGATACTTTTTGGCCTTCTTTTGCTTCTAGTGTAATATCATGAAGTACCATTTTATTAGGAACATATCCAAAATCTACATTTTCAAATTCTACGTGTCCACATAGTTTTTGATATGTAACTCTTCCGTCATGGTGTGGATGTTTCCAAGCCCAAAGACCTGTTCTTTCTTTTGCTTCTACTAGTTTTCCGTTTTCCATTTTTGCATTTACTAAAGTTACATAACCTTCGTCCACTTCTGGTTCTTCATCTATTAAAGCAAATATTCTTTCAGCTCCTGCTAGTGCCATAATCATATAATTCATTTCTTGAGAAACTTGACCTATTGGGTTTGTAAATGATTTTATAT
>CALXVF010000020.1 GCA_944391895.1 uncultured Clostridia bacterium | reverse complement strand
AAAACGCCTATTTTTAGATATTAATCTTACAATAGACGTTAGTTTTACAAACTATATTTTACTTTTACAATTTACCATTTTTTTATTCATAACCACAACCATAAAAATATATTTTTTGTGATTATTTTTTTAGAGTTTTTTGTTAGAGATTACTTTTTTACTCTCATTTATCATTTTGAATGATAGTATTTTTTTATTACGTCTTTCGGAAGAAAAAAGACGGGCTATTTCGAGTTCTGCTGAACAATTGATAACCAATATTCTTTGCTCTTTTCATTCATAGCCCATCTTTATCAATATATTATTTTTTGAGTTTATTTCTTACTTTATAACTTTATATGCTTACACTCCTAATTCATATGGAGTTTCTGATGATCCGTCTCCTCCTGTAATCTTGATTTCAGGTTTTAGAGTAAATACTGGACGAAGGCCATTTGTACGCGTATTAGCAATTTCACCAACGGAATTATGGATCCAGCATATTTCACCTGCAGATGGACCACTATCATATCCTTGATTTGTGCCTTTTTTCATACCAAATACAGTCATACCTGAATCTCCATAAGCTAATCGTGATGCTAACCAATAATCCTTTCCTGGATATGCAACATTTAATGCTTTCATTTGTTCCCAATCTGTTGTATAGTTATCATCTAGATCTTTGAAAGTTCCATTATATGGTGCCGCATAACTCAAGCTACTATAATACATTCCAGCTACATCGTAACTTGGATTATCTGGTACACTTCCAACACATCTTACGCTCTTTGCATATGTTGCGTTTAAATATTTTTGTGTTGCATTATTTAAATAATTTATTCCATCGTTGTATAAATCCCTATTTGCATTAAATTGACCATCAGCATTACTTCCCAATACCAAATCTTCCACACATTCCATTGATATTACTTGTATTCCATAAATTGAATATTTTGCATTTTCTGGTCCATATAATACTAAACATTTTCTTGTTGCGCCTGTTCCATCTACATAATTTACAAAGTCGCCTTCTTCTAATATTGTTTCTATTGTTGAAGCAACCTCTGTGCTTGCTGATATTGTTTTTTCTGCTTCATTTCCTTCATTATCAATTGCTTCTACTTTTATATTATACTCTACATTTGCTTCTAAGTTACTAAATATAAATGTATTGCTACTATCTTTTCCAGCTTCTTTCCAAGCTTCTTCTCCTTCTCCATCTTTTTTATATGAATATGTGTATGTTTCAACTTCTGCATTACTTGTTATTACTTCTACACTTATACTATTTGAAGTTTTATTTGTTACTTTTATTTCATTTATTCTTAGTCCTGTTGTTTCTCCTATATATTCTCCTAGCTGTGGCACACTTCTATCTAATTCAAACGCAAATCCGTTCAACTCTATTTCATTCTCTTTTATTCCCACATTAGGTAAGCTTCTTTTTATGAAATTATCTAAAAATTCGTTTTCATTATATTCTGGATTAAATTTTTTCTCTACAACAGCATCAGCTAACACTAATTCTATTTTTTCTCTTGCACTTGCTTTTTCGTGTTCGATCGTTGCTTCTTGTGCTCTTGTGAATATTCCATTTTCGCCTATAGTTAAATTAATAGCTACTGCTGCTAATATTAATAGCACTATTATAGTAACTACTAACGCTATTAAGGTTATTCCGTTTTGCTTGTTTCTTGATTTTTCTTATTATTTTTTGTTTTTCATTCATGTCTTTTGTCCTCCTATTTTATTTTTCATAAGTTGATACTTATGTTATACCATAACAATTTCTATTTTGCAATCTTTTTTATTCTTCTTTACTCATTTTTATTATTATTTCTTTTTTTATTTATTTTATTCTAATGCAAATAAAAACTACATCTTTTAGAAAAGTTAATTCATATTAAGTTCTGTCCCTCGTAAAAATCAAAGTATATTACTTCTAAATTTGGAAATACTTATCTTAAAAGGAGGTTTTTTCTTTGATAAACAAGGTTGAAATTTGTGGTGTGAATACTGCTAAATTGCCTGTATTGTCAAATGAAGAAAAAAATGCACTCTTAAAAAAAATAAAAAATGGAGATAATGAAGCAAGGCAAAGATTTATAAATGGTAATTTAAAATTAGTTTTAAGTGTTATAAAACGCTTTAGATGTAAGAATGAAAATGCAGATGATTTATTTCAAGTTGGATGTATTGGTCTAATTAAAGCTTTGGATAATTTTGACCTAGCACAAAATGTTCAATTTTCAACATATGCAGTTCCTATGATTATTGGTGAAATAAGAAGATATTTAAGAGATAATAATCCAATTAGAGTTAGTCGTTCTACTCGTGATTTAGCTTACAAAGCTTTAATGGTTAGAGAAAAGTTATTAAAAGATTCTGAGTTAGAACCTACAGTAGAACAAATTGCTAAAGTTTTAAATGTAGATAAAGAAGAAATTGCTTTTAGTTTAGATGCTATTCAAGACCCAGTTTCATTGCAAGATTCTGTATACGGAGATAGTACTGATAATATCTATATTATGGACCAAATAAGTGATAAAAAGAATACAGATGAGAGATGGACTGAAAACATTGCTATAAATGAAGCTATGAAAAAATTAACTGAGAAGGAAAAAACTATTATTAATAAAAGATTTTTTGAATGTAGAACCCAAATGGAAGTAGCAGATGAAATTGGAATTTCTCAAGCTCAAGTTTCAAGGTTAGAAAAAAGTGCAATTAATCACATAAAAAGATTTTACAAATAATATACTTATAATAGTATAATTATTTAGGAGGTCTTTTATGGGTCAAAAGGGTATGGACTTTAGACATAAAGAAGTTATAAATATTAAAGATGGAAAAAGGCTAGGATATGTACAAGATGTTTGTGCTGATTTACAAAGTGGAAGTATTACATCAATAATAGTTCCAGGTACATCGAAGCCTTTTAATATTTTTACTGGCGCTAGTGATATAGTTATAGAATGGAGTAAAATAAAATGCATTGGTGAAAATGTGATTCTAGTAGATATTTAAATTTTAAATTTATATTTTATTAGTATAATCTAAAAGAATTGACCATTACCTTTGAAGTAAGTCCGCGCAGTTTGGGAGGCTAAAGCCGACCAGCAAGGACACGAAAAAGGTTAATGGTCAATTCTTTATAAATTATAAATATATAATAAATATAAATTTTATCCTGTTTTACTCAAGATTTCTTTTTTCATCTTGCTAATTATTTTCTTTTCTAGTCTAGATATGTAGCTTTGAGATATCCCAAGCATATCTGCAACTTCTTTTTGAGTTTTTTCATCTCCAGTTTTAAAGCCAAATCTTAACTCCATTATATTCTTTTCTCTACTATTTAATTTAGATATTGAAGATTTTAATAATCTCTTATCTACCTCATCTTCAATTCTTCTAGATGTAATGTCCTCATCAGTTCCCAATATATCTGATAACAAAAGTTCATTACCATCTCCATCTTGATTTAAAGGTTCATCTATTGAAACTTCTGTCTTTATTCTATTACTTCTTCTTAAATACATAAGTATTTCATTTTCTATACATCTTGATGCATATGTTGCAAGTTTTATATTTTTATCTGTATTGAAAGTATTTATTGCTTTCATTAATCCAATTGTTCCAATTGAAATTAAATCTTCAATTCCTATTCCTGTATTTTCGAATTTCTTTGCTATGTATACCACTAGTCTTAAATTATGTTCCACTAATTTCTGTTTTGCTTCTTTACTTCCATTTGAAAGTTGTTCAATTGCTTCTGCTTCTTCTTTTCCTTCTAGTGGAGGTGGAAGATTATCATTTCCTCCTATATAAAATATATTTTCAATATCATTACTCTCATCTTTTTGAATGTACTTTTCGTACATTTTGTTTAACAATTCTATTATCTGCATTTTCTCTATCTCCTTCTAATAATTCCAATCCAATTAAAGCATTATATTCTTTATTTATTTTTTTATCGTACAATCCTATTATTACGTTTTCGAAATACTTTTCGTTATCATCAAATATTACTTTTACAAAATCGGGTTTTATTCCTATTAGCATTCCGTTTTGCTTTCCTATTGAATTAAATGGAATTATTCTAAAATTTAAATTTTCTATATTTTGATTATCACCTCCTAAGATTTTTTCTAAATCTATATTAACTAGATTTTTTATTTTTTCTTTTTCTACAATTATGACTGGTATATTTGTAATTGGTTCTTTTAACATATTGCCTGAATCCACATATGCTTTTAGTTTTTTTGTCTGATTATTTATACTAATTTCTAAATCGCAGAGCATATCTTTCTTCTTTACTTGTCTTTTATTTAATGCAAAAGCTATTTGAATTACGGCAAAACCTATAACTCCTGCTATTATAGTTACTTTCAATGGATAAGTTCCTACTAACACTCCATTTTCAAAGTTTATGTTTTGTGGATTTATTACATATAATAATGCTAGTGCACATCCACCCATAACAAATGATGTTAAATAAAACAGAAGTATAGTTTTCAACATTTTCTTATAGTTTTGTGGATTAAATGCAATATACACCATGATTATTGAGAGCAATATTTTCATAAAAAAGTTTGAATAGATTGGTATTATATTTAAATAAGATGCTATTGCATATATTCCTCCAAACAAGCTGGAGATTATAAGTCTTATTTGTTTCATCTCTACTTTTTGTATGAACCCTGTTGCAAATAGAATTATATAGTTCATTAGTATATTTTCAATTAACACTATATCCAGATATACAGTCATATTTTCCTCTTGGTTTTATTTTAGTACGACTTGTATAAAAATTCTGTCAAATTAATGGACAAAAAAATAAGAAATGGACGACTTTTTTCGTTCATTTCTTACATTTTAATTTTTTATGTTTTATATTTATTTTCCTAAATTTTTATTTTTCTTTAGGAATGGTGGGATGTCTAGATAATCTGTTCCTGTATCATTATTTGGCATTGGTGTAGATGATTTTGTTGGCCAAGCCGTTTTTCCTATTGTTGTTTCTTTTGCTCCTGGTTCTTTATCAAATCCTGTTGCAATAACTGTTATTACTATATCTTCATCTAAGCTCTTATCTATTACTGCACCAAATATAATGTTAGCTTCTGGGTCTACACTTCTTTGTACTAATTCAGCTGCAGTATTTACTTCATGTAATCCTAAGTTTTCTCCACCTGTTACATTTATTATAACTCCTCTTGCTCCTTCAATTGTTGTTTCTAATAGTGGACTTTGAACTGCTTGTTTTGCTGCATCTTCTGCTCTATTTTCTCCTGATGCTCTACCAATTCCCATATGTGCCATACCTGTATTTAACATTATAGTTTTTACATCGGCAAAGTCTAGGTTTACTAATCCTGGTACTTTGATTAAGTCTGATATACCTTGAACACCTTGTCTTAATACATCATCTGCCATTTTGAAAGCTTCTACTATTGATGTTTTTCTATCTATTATTTGTAATAATTTGTCGTTTGGAATTACAACTAGTGTATCAACTTTTCCTTTTAGGCTTTCTATTCCTCTTTCTGCTTGTGTTAATCTTTTCTTTCCTTCAAATGTAAATGGTTTTGTTACTACTGCTATTGTTAGTATTCCCATTTCTTTTGCTATTCCTGCTACAATTGGTGCTGCACCTGTTCCTGTTCCTCCACCCATTCCAGCAGTTACGAATACCATGTCTGCACCTTTTATTGCTTCTGATATTTCTGCTTTACTTTCTTCAGCTGCTTGTGCTCCTATGTCTGGATTTGCTCCAGCTCCTAATCCTCTAGTTATTTTTTCTCCTATTTGTATTTTTGTAGATGCTTTTGATAAAAGTAGAGCTTGTCTATCTGTATTTACTGTAACGAATTCTACTCCTTCAATTCCTGAGTCTACCATTCTGTTTACTGCGTTATTTCCAGCTCCACCAACTCCTATTACTTTTATGGTTGCTGTATCATCCATTCCATAGTTTTCTTCATAGTTATTATCCATCAACATAAAGCTTTCCTCCTAAATATTTTTATCTTTTTAATTTTATGAATAAAAGAATTCTTTGATTTTCTCTAATATATTTTTAAAGAAATTTTCGTCTGAATTTATATCTAAACTGCTTGAAACATTTTTTGCAAATGGTCTTGCAGCAATATACCTTACCAATGCATAAGCTGTTGCATAATTTGGTTTTATTATACTTGCTATTTTGTTATTTGCCATTTTTACTGGTATGTTTAATGTTATTTTTCCAACTATATCACTTTTACTTATATTTGTAATTCCTTGACCAGTTATTACTACTGTATTTATATTTTGTTTTATTCCTTGATTTGAAACATCTTGATTTACAAGTTCAAACATTTGCTCAACTCTAGCTTCTATTATTTCTACTATTTCTGAGCTCTTTACTATTTTGTTACCATCTTCTTTTACGCTATTAAGTACAACATCTGTATCATTATCTATATATGATTTTAATGCTAAGCCATATTGTCTTTTTAATCTTTCTGCTTCATCAATAGTTATTCCTAGCACTAGCGAAATGTCATTTGTTATATTGTTTCCTCCTACTGGAATAGAGTTTGTATACACATATCTATCTCCATCGAATACCCCTATATTCATAGTTTCGGCTCCTATATCAAGGAGCATTACATAATCTTTTTGTTCTATTGGATCTAGTATAAGATTTTTTTCTGCAAGTGTTATTGGTACCATTCCATCTATATCCACATCAACTTTTTTGAATATATTTGTTATTATTCTCATATAATCTTTATCCGCTAAAATTATTTGAGCATTTAATGTAAACTTGCTACTGAAAGTTCCTATTGGATCTTCTACTACTTTTCCATCTTCTAATATAAATTCATTTGTTACTATATCTATTATTTGTTTTCCTTCAGGTACATCAATATCTTTCGCTTGCATTAAAGCGCTTGAGACATCTCTTGATGATATTCCTGAATATTTATCTTTAGCTTCTTTTGTAACGCTATTTTGTACAATGGTAACATATTTTCCTGGTATTGTTATGTAAGCTGAATTGATTTTCATATTCATTTCTTTTTCAGCTTCTTTTATAACATAAGATATAGATTCACTCAAAGACTGTTCATCTACTATTTTTCCTTTTTGTATTCCATTGCTTTTTTTACTGGTGTTACAAATAACTTCGATTTGATTAAAGTTATTGACTTCTCCTACTACTAAGCTTATTTTAGATGCTCCGATGTCAATACTTACTATTATGTCACCTATAGCCAAAGCAAATACCTCCAGTCTGCCCTAATTTTTTCTAGTATGCATATTATTATATTTTTCAAAAAAAGTCAATAGAATTCGACATATTTTTGTAATATTTTTGTAACCTGATTGTAACAATGTCGAATCCTATTTTCTTATTAATTTTGAGCTTCTAATTTTCAACTTTTTTATCTTTCTTTTTAAATGGTTTTTTTTCTGATATTACATCTAAATAATATCTACGTATTATTCCTAAATTGTTAAACATTCTTCCTACAAAAACTATTATTGCTGCTAAATATATATCTACATTTAATTGTTCACCTAAATATGTTAGTAATATTGCTAATATTGCATTTACAAAAAAACCTGATATAAAAACTTTTATGTCAAAATTCTTTTTTATGTTTGATGCAATTCCTCCAAACACTGAATCTAGTGCTGCTACAATTCCAATTGCTAAATATTGTGATACAGTATAAGGAATTGTTGGAGATATAAATCCAATTAAGATTCCTAATACACATCCTACTATAATTGCTATTACCATCATTTTATTCTACCTCCTTCATGTAGTTACTACTTAGTTCTCCAGTATATGCTTTAATTTCTATATTGTTTTTTTGCTCAACTTCTATTTTCATTCCATTTGCTTCCATTTGGTCTATGTATCCACTGTTTTTCATATTCAATGTACTCATTAAATATGTTTGATCTCCTATTGCCTTTACTACATATGGAGATGAAATTCTTGTACTTCCACCATTCATTACAATTAAATTTTCGCTAATCATTGCTATATCTGTTAAGTTTATTACTCTATTGTCATTAATTGATATTGCTTCTGCTCCTGCATATTTTAATTCATTTATTAATAAAAGTAAATCATCTGCTGTATATGTATATAGAGCTTCTTCGGTATCTGTTAATGTAACGACTACTCCGCTTCCTTTAACATCTGTTAATCCTAATAATGTTTTAGCCTGCTGTAATTCTTGGTCCAATATTTCTGTTGTTTCAGCATTTTCACTCATTGCTGTTTTGTATTCTTGGATTTTAGCTTGGTTATCATTATACTGTGCCATCGTTTCTTCATACTGAGCTTTAAAACTTGCTATTTCTGTTCTTAATTCGTCTTCTCTTAATCCTTCTATATCTAGTTCTTGTGATACATCAATTGTTCTAACTTGTACAAAAATTGATGCAACTAAAATTATGGCTATGATTCCACATGTGATTGATAATATCAATGTATTTCTTTTATTTTTCTCTTTCAATATTTCTCACCTCTTTAATTTGTCTCTTCTATTGAGTTCTGTGTTAATGCTCCTGAATATTTTGGTATTTGAATGTTTGTCATTTTTTTAGCATCAGTTTGAATTGACCTTGATTTTAACATTGAAGTATATCCTCCAGGCCTTGTAATTGCTCCATATAGACTTTCTGGATTTCCTATTGCTTTTATTTCAAAAGGTGAACCTACTCTTTTTCCATTTATTTGAATTACATTACCAGCACATGTTACGCATGAAGAATTTACTATTCTTTCATCATTTATTGAAATTGCTTCTGCTCCTGCATTTGCTAATTCATTTATTAAATTTCTTAAGTCTGAATCATGGACAATTAAACTACTCATATCTAATAATGTGGAGTCTGCACTACTATCTGAAACAGTAAGTACTATTCCTTCACCTGTTACATCTGTTAAACCTATTAGTTGGTTATATTTTTTTAGTTCTTCTTGTTTTTCTGTTGCACTATTATCATCAGTAGTTGATTCATTTCTTATAGTTTCTAGCTCTTTTGTAGATTCTTCTAAATCTCTTTCTGCATTTTCTGCTCTTTCTTTCCATTCAAGTAATGAATCTTTTAATTCACTATTTGCTGTTGCAACTGAAACAGCTGAACTTTCTTCCCTCATTGTTCTTATTTGTACAGTTATTGCTGCTGTTAAAACTACGCATACTACTGCAATTGCAATATAGGCATTTTTATTTTTCAATCTCTTCCTCCTTCTTTTATACTTTTTCTCTGAAAAATGGATTCTTTTCATTTAAATTCATATTTACAAAGATTTCTCCTGCATGGTCTTTCTCTTTTTCTAGAATTACTTTTACATATGTCATCTTTGTATCAAGCATTGTAGGATCCCCTAAATATACTGTTTTTTGTTCAGAATCTAAGTATAAATAGTAGTTATTTTCGTCTTCTACATTTATTGTAGTTATTAAATTGTCAATTTCATTTTTTCTTGCTTCTGCCATTATTCTTAAAACAACATTTAACTTATTTAAGTCTTCTTCTTGTATTCTATTTCCTGGAATAATATCTTCCTCTTTTGTTGTATAACCTGATATCTTAGGTAGTCCATCTTTTGGCGTTGCCGAAATTTCTAAAATGTACCCTTGGTTGTCCATATATGCATATGAACTTCCATGTTCTAGCATAAATGTTGCTACTCTTTCTGTTATAGTAATTTCTATTGTATCAGGCCATGTCCTATGTATTTCTACTGTTTTTACATATGGATTTTCTTTTATTTTTGCTATTGTTTCTTTGTTTGAAGCTTTAAATAAGTTTTCTTCTTTTTGAATTTCTGATAGGCTTATTATCTGCTCACTTGATATTTGTTCATTTCCTTGTACTGTTATGTTTTTTATATTAAATATTGGTGATAACAATAAGTATGTTATTAATCCTGCTAATACTGCCAATAACAGTAATATTTTTATCGTTAATTTTATTCTTTTATTTCTTTTGATTTGCTTTTCAGTTAATTTAGATACTCTATTTCTCTGAACTCTCTTTCGTCTTAATTTTTCTTGCTTTTTTTGATATTTAGCAAGTTCTTTTTCTTTTGTTCTTTTCTCTTTTATTTTTTCTTTTTTAATTTTTTCGATTTTCTTTTTGTTAACAGGTGGTACTTCTTTTGTTCCTATGTAAAAGTCATCATTTGCTTGCACTTCTTTTTTCTTCTTTTTTCTTGTTGCTTTTTTTGTTTTCTTAGTAGTTTTAGGTTCTACCTGTTCATTAAAATTAAAAATTCCTTCTTTATTATTCTGTTGTTTTTTTATATGATTAGAATTCTTTTTCTTTTTTAATTTTGGCATTTATACCACCTTTTCTTTTTTTATCTCTATATTTGCACCTAAACTTTTTAGTTTAGTGTCTAGATTCTCATATCCTCGCAATATATATTCAATGTTTTCTACTTTTGTAACTCCTTCCGACATAAGACCTGCTATTACTAAAGCTGCTCCTCCTCTTAAGTCTTTACTCATTACATCTTTACCTTCTAATTTATCTACTCCTACAATTTCTAGTTTTTTATCATTTTGTGTTATATTTGCTCCCATTCTAACTAGCTCTTCTGCATATTTGAATCTATTTTCAAATATATTCTCTGTAATTGTAGATTTTCCTTCTGCTTTTATAAGAATTGACCCAATAATCGGTTGCATGTCTGTTGGAAAACCAGGATAAGGTTCTGTTGATATATCTATATGTTTTAGTTTTTCTGGAGCTTTTAAACTTATTTTATCTTTTCTTATTGATATTTTGCATCCCATTTCTTTAAAAGAATACAAAACTGTTAATAAATTTTCAGGATTTGTATTTTCAACTGTCACACTACCGCCAGCTCCAGCTACTGCTGCTAAAATAGTTCCAGTTTCAATTCTATCTGACATTATTTTATACTCTGTTCTATGTAGTTTTTTAACTCCAAAAATTGTTATTTCTGATGTTCCTGCACCATATACTTTGGCTCCCATACTATTTAAACATTTTGCTAAATCTTTTATTTCGGGTTCTTTGGCTGCATTAGTTATATGAGTCGCACCTTTTGCATATACTGATGCTAAGATAATATTTTCTGTTGCTCCTACACTTGGAAATTTTAGTTTTATTCTTCTACCTACTATTTCCTTACAACTACAATGAATATAGTCTTCTTTTTCATCTATTGATATTCCCAATTTTTGAAAAGAATCTAAGTGTAGGTCAATAGGTCTTGCACCAATGTTGCATCCTCCTGGATAAGCGAATGTAGCTTCTTTAAACCTGCCAATAATTGCTCCTGCTAGAACAACTGTTGAACGAAGTTTGTGCATTAAATCTTTTGGTATTGAAGTTTTATTCATATTTGCACTACATATAGTTATTTTATCACTATTTCTAACTATTTTGCAACCCAATATTTTTAATATCTCAAGTGTTATCTTAGTATCTTCAATATCTGGGATATTATATAGAGTTACTGGCTCCTTATTTAGTATTGCTGTAGCGATAATAGGCAGTGCTGCATTCTTTGATCCAGCAGCTTTTACTCTACCATTTAGTTTGTTACCTCCTTTAATTATGTAACTTAACATACTATATCTCCTTTCTAACTTGTTATATAGTATGTTAAGTTATTTTTTTATGTTACTATTATAATGCTTGCAATTGTATATTCTAAATTTCGCAGTTCTGCGTAAGCGTTCAAACGAGCTGGAAGGATTTCCAGCGAAGTGCGTTTGGAGCTGGCAAATTCGTAGAATTTGAGCAGCGACCGCAAAGAACAAGAAATTTCAGAATATACAATTGTCAAAAATTATTATGTAACAATTAATTACAATAACTTATATTGCATCTTTAAGTTTAATAGATAGTAATTTACTAATTCCACTTTCCTCCATTGTTACTCCATAAACTGTATCTGCTGCTTCCATTGTACCTTTTCTATGTGTAATAACTAAGAATTGAGTTGTACTACTAAATTTCTTTAGGAATTCTGCAAATCTATATACATTTACATCATCAAGTGCTGCTTCAATTTCGTCAAGAATACTAAATGGAGCTGGGTTTATTTTTAGTATTGCAAATAGTATAGCAATTGCAGTTAAAGCTTTTTCTCCACCTGATAAAAGCATCATGTTTTGTAGTTTCTTTCCTGGAGGTTGAGCTTTTATATCTATTCCACATTCTAGTATATTTTCTTCGTCTTCTAATACAAGTTCTGCTTTTCCACCTCCAAATAATTCATAAAATACCTCGTTAAAGTTTTTATTAATTTGTTTGAACTTTGTTTCGAACTGTGTTTTCATTGTATTTGTCATATCACTAATCATATTTCTTAGTTTAGCCATTGTTGTTTCTAAGTCAAGTCTTTGTTCGCACATTGTTTCATATCTTTCTTTTGTTTTCTTATATTCTTCTATACTATCTACATTTACACTTCCTAAATCTTTTATTTTATTGTGCAATTCATTTACTTGTTTTTGTGCTACTTGCATATTTTCAGGTTTCGAATAAATCTTAGCATTATTTGGTGTTATTTCATATTCATTCCAAAGTTCATTAATTGTATCTTCTATATCCTGCTGTATATTAGTTGTTTTTATATTTATTTTTACAAGTTGTTCTTTTACATCTTGAATTATTTCAAATTGCTTTTCTACATCTTTTTCTATAGAATTCAATTTTTCATTTTCTTTTATTCTTGATTGTTTTAATTCTTCTGATTTTGAAGAACTATTAGCTACAGCTTCTTTGATTTTTTGAATGTTTTCTTCAAACAAAGTAATATTATTATTTAATTCTATATTCTGATATTCCATTTTTTGTATTTGCTCTTGTTTAGATATTATCAGGTCTTTTTCTGTTTTTATACTCTT
>CALXVF010000019.1 GCA_944391895.1 uncultured Clostridia bacterium | reverse complement strand
TAAAAGAGATTACTTTCTTGTAATCCCTTTTATTTATGTATTTTTAGTCATTGTCACTTAAAGTTGGCGCACCAACTGGGCATATTGAAGCACATTGACCGCATTCAATGCATTGACTTTTATCAATTACATATTGGCTTTCTCCTTGAGATATACATCCTACAGGACAAGAAGCTGCACAAGCACCACATTGTACACATGCATCAGAAATTTTATATGCCATAACACTCACCACCTTTCTATATATTTCTATTTACATATCTTCATCATTAGAATTCTTTTTATCTAATTCATCCATTTTTTCCATTTCTTCTAATTCTCGTAGTTCTTCTTCATCTAGTTCTTCTTGAACTTCGCGTTTTCCTTCTTTTATAACTTTTACATCTGAACTATTAAATTTTTTATAATAATAATTATCTTCTTCGTCTTTTAGTTTTACTTTTAAAACTTCGTTTAATACTTCAATTCCTTCTACTGTACCTTCTCCATCTTCTGTACTTACAATAGCTCCTATATTAGGTAATTTTTTCATTTTATCTTCATATACATTTTGTTCATATCTTAGACAGCACATTAATCTTCCACAATTACCTGTTATTTTAGCTGCATTTAAAGATAAATTTTGTTCTTTCGCCATTTTTATTGATACAGTATCGAAATTATTTAGGAATGAACAGCAACATAGCTCTCGACCACAAATTCCATTTCCTCCCATTCTTTTAATTTCGTCTCTAACACCTATTTGTCTCAATTCTATTCTTGTTTTAAATATTCCAGCTAAATCTTTTACTAAATCTCTGAAATCCACTCTTCCATCTGCTGTAAAATAGAATAATAGTTTAGAATTATCGAAAACATATCTTGCTTCTACTAAGTTCATTTTTAGTTTATGCTCTTTTATTTTTTTTAAGCATATATCAAAAGCTTTTTTCTCATTTTTTACATTTTCTTCTTGATGCTTTTTGTCTTCTTTATTAGCTATTCTAATTATTTTTTTCAAATCTTTTTCTATTTTATTTTCTGGAAGTTCTCTTACATTTACTACTACTGTACCATACTCTTGTCCTAATGTTGTTTCTACTATTACATTGTCTCCGTTTTTTAAATCTAAATTTCCCGGATTGAAGAAATAAATCTTTCCAGGTTTTCTAAATTTAACTCCTACTACTTTTACCATGAAATTCCTCCCAAATATGTATTACCATATAATCTATTGACATATCAAAGTTATTATTTGCCATTATTTTCTTTTTAGTCTTTTCTATTGTACTAATTGCTTTTGCAAATTTAATATTGGCATTTGCTTTTTCAAAAAATATAATATTTAAGTAATCTAAAATTTCTAAAATATTATCTTTTAAAGCAGTAAACATCTTAGATATATCAAAGCATTCTATTAAGCTACTTGTTTCTAGCGCATTTGCAAAGTTCTTTAATTGTAAGTATGTATCTTTATTTTCTTGAATTTTACTTGCCTTTTCTAAACTACCACCACACAGCTTAATTATTTCTTTATCTTGTATATTTAAATAGTCTGCTATTTGTTTATCTGTTAAATCTTCAAACTTGATTATAACACACCTTGATTTTATAGTTTGAAGTATTCTATTTTCATTTGAGCTTATTAGTATTATCATTGCATATTCTGGTGGCTCTTCTAAAGTTTTTAATAAACAATTTTGCGCCTCTTCAGACATACATTCAGCATCATCTATTATATATACTTTTTTATTTGATATGATTGGTTTTTCTATTATTCTAGCTTGAAGATTACGTATCTGTTCAATTTTTAATGTTCTTCCATCTGGAACTATTATTTGAAAGTCAGGATTACTATTAGCTTCAAACTTAATGCATGATTCACAGGTCTCATCTCCTAAGCACATTACTTTCTTTGCTAATTCTTTAGCAAATAGTTTTTTCCCTATTCCTGATTTTCCTATAAATAAATAACTATGTGATACTGATGATGAATTTACTGCTTTTATCAAAGATTCTTTTATATGTTCGTTTCCTATTATTTTCTCAAACAAAACTTTCTCCTAATCTACTGTACCAAATTTATTTAATGGCCAGAATCTTAATACTACTACACTTTCTATTTTTTCTAGTGGTATACATCCAAAAGCTCTACAGTCTTTTGATGCTTCTCTATTATCTCCCATTGCAAAAACGCAATTTTCTGGAACAACGAAATCTCTTAATGCACTTGATGGATTTGTTATAACATCATCTGATAAATATGGTTCATCTAATTCTTTACCATCTATAAACACTTTTCCTTCTTTTAATTCTACATGTTCACCTGGAAGTGCAATAACTCTTTTAATATAACTGTCTTTGTTTATTTCTAATACATAATATGTAAATTTCTCCCAAATTCCTATTGGTTCATTTTCATATTTTGCAACAGGATTATTTACTTCACTTGCAGTTAATTCTTCGGCATTATTGCTTGGTGCTTCAAATGTTATAATGTCTCCTCTTTCAGGCATTTCTTTCATTGTTCTAGGTATTCTATTTAATATTAATCTATCATTTTGAACTAATGTTGGATACATTGATGTTTGCTTAACAACTGTTGGTGTGCCAACAAAATATTTTATTAA
The DNA here is from genome assembly GCA_944391895.1 of uncultured Clostridia bacterium. Classification (GTDB taxonomy): domain Bacteria; phylum Bacillota; class Clostridia; order TANB77; family CAG-508; genus CAG-793. The sequence continues at coordinate 10,305 of CALXVF010000019.1, read as the reverse complement.
TATTGCTATTATAATTGCAATAACAAAACAATATATCCATTCTAAAATATTTTTTACTCTATCACTCATTTTTTCCTCTATTTCTTAACAGGTATTTTAATTGTTACTTCTGTTCCTTCGTTTACTTTACTCTTAATATTAATACTTCCCCCGTTTTTTTCCATAATTTCTTTAGCAATTGATAACCCTAAACCAGTTCCCCCTAGTTGTCTTGAACGAGCTTTGTCAACTCTATAAAATCTTTCAAAAATTCTATCTAAATCTTCCTGTGGAATTCCTATTCCGGTATCTTTTATTTTTATATATGCATCATTATGAACATATCCTACGTATATATCTATTTTTCCGCCCTCTGGTGTATATTTAATACTATTACTTAAAATATTTAAAATTACTCTTTCTACTCCATCTCTATCAGCAAAAACAGCTGGAACATCAGCTGTAACAAAGCATTGCACATTCTGATTTTTTCTTTTAATTTCTATATCAAATTTTTCTTTACAAGATTTTGCAAGCTCTCCTAGGTCAAATTCTTTAGGCTTATTTCTTATCTTATTACTATCATATTTAGATAAAGTTAGTAAATCTTGTACTAGCTTTTCCATTCTATCTGCATTATCATTTATAACATTTAAGAAGTGACTCTCTGTTTCTTTATCACATCCACCATCTAGTAGAGTTTCTGAATAACCTTTTATAGATGTTATTGGTGTTTTTAATTCGTGTGATACATCTGCTACAAACTCTTTTCTCATATTATCCAATTTTACATGTTCAGTAATATCTTGTATAACAACCATTACTCCTGCAGGCATATCTATTTCATCTCTAAATGGTATAAAAAATAGATTCATTGATCCTTTTGCATTTTCAATCTGTTTTTCTGATGATGTCCAACTATCTAGGTAAATTATTTTTTCCATATTTATGTCTTCATATTTTCCAAATATATCTTTAAATGTATTATCATTTTCTTTAAGATCAAGCATTTCTTTTGCGGCTGGATTTATGTATGTAACTTTTCCTTCCATATTAAAAGTTATAACACCATCTGTCATGTGTTTTAAAATTGTTTCTTTTTGCTTTTTCTCACTATTTGAATCTTTTAAATTTTGTCTTAGTTCTTTTATTATTTCATTTACTGACTCTGTAAGTTCATCTTCTGGTGCTGTAATGTCTAGGTTATTAATATCTGCACTAAAAACTGCTTTTTTAGCTCCTTTTAGCATTTTTGACATTGGCTCAATATATTTTTTTACTTCAATTATTGCTATTACAATAGTAAATATTGAGAAAAATATTAATGCAACAATTGTTATTAATCTAATTGTACTGACATATTCTACTGGATTTGGTTTTAATAATATATTTGAGAAATAAATTCCCATAAAACTTATTATTGCTATCCCAACTATAAAAATTGATAGTATGATTTTCATTTGAAAATTCTTCACGATATGCCTCCAATTATTTTGATTCTATGTAATAACCTACACCTCTTTTTGTTATTAATATTTTAGGATTTGCAGTGTTCTTTTCTATTTTTTCTCTTATTCTTCTAATAGTAACATCCACCGTTCTTATATCTCCATAATATTCATATCCCCAAACTTTTTCTAGTAAGTCTTCTCTTGTAACTACTTGGCCTGGTTTTTGGGCAAGATATCTTAATACTTCAAATTCTCTTCTAGTTAAGTCTGTTACTGTTTGACCTCTAACTTCTACTTCAAATTTATCTAAGTCTAAACTCAAATCTCCAACAACAATTTTATTTCCTCTTGCTCCTGAATTCATTGAGTCTTGTTCAGTTTGTTCTATTTTTCTTAAATTAGCTTTTACTCTCGCAATTAACTCTCTTACACTAAAAGGCTTTGTCATATAATCATCAGCACCTATTTCTAGGCCTAAAATTTTATCAATTTCTTCTCCTTTTGCTGAAAGCATAATTATTGGTGTCTTTGTTAGTGTTTGTCTGATTTTTTTACATACAGTAAGTCCATCTGCTTTTGGTAGCATTATATCTAATAATATTAAATCTGGTTTCTGCGATAATGCTAAATCTACTGCTTCTTCACCGTCTGAAGCTGTTATTGTTTTATATCCTTCTTTTTCTAAATTAAATACTAGTAAATCTGATATTGATTTTTCATCGTCTACAATTAAAATTTTTTTCTTTAGCTCTTCGTATTTATTAGTACTTTCCATATTGTTTTGCACAAAAGTCCCACCTTTCTATGTTTTTAATAAGTTTCAATAGAACTTGCTTAGTTAAATTTAAAGCATACATTAAACCATTTTCTCATAGCTATATTTATATCACAATAATAGGAATTTATCAATCAAAAAATGAAACTTTTTAATCCAAAGTTTCATTTTTTGTAAAAATTTATTATTATTCATCATATTATATTTATGCATTTTGTATTGTTTTTTCTAATTCTTTGATTTTTGCATCACTTAACCCTGTGCATTTTTTGATTTCTTCTTTTTTATATTTTTGCCTTAGCATATTTATTGCAACTTGGTTTATTCCTTGTGTGATTCCACGTTTTTCTCCTATTTTTTCTCCTTTTATTTTCCCTTTTCTCTCTTTTTCATCTGCCATATCTAAAAATCTGTCCACAAATGCTTCTAACATATTTTCTTCCTCCTCATTTTCTAATTTTTCTTCTATACTTTTTATCATTAGCTTTGCCACTTCATTTCCTTGTTTTCTAACTATTCTTTCATTTATGTATGATGCTATGTAATCTATTTGTCTTGGAGTTATTTTTATGTTTTTCATTTCTTTTAACATTATTTCTTCATTTTTTATTTGTCCTAATTTATTTATTAATGCTAATTTTAGTATTATATTTTCTTCATTAGTTTTTACTTTCGCCTCTAATTCTTCCAAAGTATAATTATTTATACATATTAGTTCGTAATCTTCTTTTGTATTATATCGTAATCTAGGATTTTTAATTTTTATCTCATATATATTTCTTTTCGCTTTCCATGTTTCATCTTCAATATATATAACCAAAGCGGTTACATTAGCTATCTTTTTCGCATTTTCTGTTTCTTCTTTCGAACGATTAATTTCATAATGGTTTTCTATTTCATTTTTGTATTCGACTATTCTTTTTGCCATTTTATAATCTACTTTTGTTTGATGTTCAATCAAATAAAATACGCCATCATATTTTTTGTCTTTATATACAATGTCTGTTTCTCTATTTACCCAATTCTTGGTTATATAACTTTCTGTTACTTCTTCTATTTCTTCCGGTTTTATTTCATAATCTGGTTTTATATTTAACCACTCATTTAAGTACATTGAAGCTTGATATTTATCTTTCAAAATTTGCCTCATTATTTTGTCGTTAAAATTATTTTTATACCTATTATCGTAATTATACTTACAATCTTCTTCTACTTTCCCCCAAAGCTCCGTGTTGTCGTCCATTTTTAAATAATCAATATCATTTTTTACTAATATTAGTTCTGGCTTATTTATTTTTTTACATTCTTCAAAATAACCATTTTCTATTATATGTATCTTCACTTATTTCTCCTTTATTCTAGCATTTGTCACTATATTTCGTCAAGTTTAAAAGTATAATTAATAAGACTCGTCCTTATTCTAATTAGTTTACTCTTTAATTTTATTTTCGTTTCGCTTAATTTTTTAGATGTGTTGTTTTGATATCTAAAAGTTTTGATAAAATTGTATTGAACAAAATCAATTGATTTTTAATTATTGTATAGTATATTATGTTTTTTGCAATATGTCAATATTTTCCTATAGTTTTTCCTAAAAATGGTTATATTTTTTTGTAATTTATAACCATTTAATAAATTTCAAATATAGCATATTCTAAAATTTCTTGTCCTTGCTGTCGGACTATCTGTCCTCCAAGCTGCGCGGAACTACGAAATTTTGAATATGCTATATTTATTATTTAGCAGCTAAAATTTCACAGTAATATTATAACTTCCATTTTTATTTAATTTTATCTCATCTACATTTTCTCCGTCCAAAATCATTTCTATATTATTTTCTGAATATTCTTGATTTTGTTTTGTATTTCTTTCGTATTTTATATTATATACTGCATTTTGCCATCTAAATTTTGCTTCAAAGTTATTCCAATCACTTGGCACACATGGTTTTATTGTCATGGTATTATGGTATATCTTTATACCTAGTATATATTCTACTTGAAGAGTATACATCCAGCCACCAGAGCCTGTATACCAAGTCCATCCTCCTCTTCCATCAAAATTTTCTGTACTATATATATCCGCTTCTATAACATACGGTTCTACTTTATACTTTACAGCTTGTTCTTCTGTTTTTGCATGTTCAATAGGATTTATAATTTTATACAATTCTATAGTTCTATCTGGATTTTCTAACATAGCTTCGGCTATTGCCGTCCATATTGCTGCATGTGTATACTGCCCTCCATTTTCTCTCATCCCTGGTGCATAAGATGCAATATATCCTGGTTTAAATTCTTCATTTTTGAAAGGTGGTGTTAATAATTTTATTAAATTATTTTCTTTATCCACTAAATATTTATATGCACTTTCCATTGCTATATATTTTTTATCATTATCTCCAGCACCTGAAATTACTGACCAGCTTTGTGAAATACCATCTATTTTACATTCTTTATTATTTGCACTACCCAATACTTTTCCATCATCAGTTGTCGCTCTTTTATACCATCTTACATCCCATCCAGCAGTATTTAAATTTTTCTTAAGCTTATTTGCAACTTCCATAAGTCTTTCATATTCATCACTTTTTTCATCAGAACCTATTGTTTTTACATCCACATTTTTATTTTGGGCATTTAGAGCGATTGATGTTTCTTTATTTGCAAACCTAGTTACATGTTTAGATATTTCAGCAAATTTTATTAATATGCTATATAGGAAAAATCCAAGCCATACACTTTCGCCTATTCCATTTTCGCCTACGCTGTTCATTCCGTCGTTCCAGTCTCCACCTTGCATTTTTGGAAAATCTTTAAAATCTAAGCTTCTATTAATTGCTCTCATACAATGATGATATATACTTTCTTGTTTTTGTGATGGCATAAATTTATCCATATAATCATGCTCATTTTCTCTTAGTGTTCTACCTTCTAGATAAGCTGTCTCTTCTTGCAGAATTGAATAGTCTCCAGTAAAGTCAATATATGTTGCTACTGCATATGGTAGCCATAAGAGGTCATCCGAATATCTTGCTCTTATTCCTAGCTTACTATCATCATGCCACCAATGTTCTACATCTCCTTCTATAAACTGATGTTTTGAATGAAGAATTATTTGTTCTTTTAAAATATTAGGATTCAAGTACTTCATATTCATTGCATCTTGAAGTTGGTCCCTATATCCAAAAGCTCCTCCTGATTGATAGAATCCTGACTTTCCTAGCATTCTTGATACTAGAGTTTGATATATAAGCCATCCATTTTGCAATATATTAAAAGATTCTAAAGGTGTTTTTGCTTCTACCACTTTTACTTTTTCATGCCAATAGCTTTTAACATTTCTTAATTCCTCTTCTTCTTTTCCTAAATACTTATTGCCAATTTCAATACAGTCCATTTCATTTTCTTCACAGCCTAAAATCAAAGTTATATTTTTATTTTCAAGAGAATCAATATCTATATTTAATACTATTTTTTCATCCTCTATTTTTATTTTTTCATTACTTGTAATATAGGTATAATAACTTGGATTTAAGTTATTTTTTATAAGCACCATATTCAAATTTTCTTTAAACACATAATTAATTAAAGTGTCTGAATTATTTCCTAAAACTAATTTTAAATCATAAGTAAGTTTTATAGTTTTCTTATTTAGCTCCGTATTTTTTAACTTTATAAGATTTATTTTCAAACTATCTTTTAGTGGAATAAATACTGTTAATTTTTGTTCTAGTTCATTACTTGTATGTTCAAAATTTGAATATCCAAATCCATAATGAATATAGTAGTTATGGCTATCTGGCTTAGGTGATGCCCCAATAGACCACTCTTTGTCACCTTCTTTAAGTAATATAACTTCTGATGGTCTATCTAGTAAAGAATCATTAGAAAATTCTGTCACTCTATTTTCTCTACTGTTTTTATACCAAGTATATCCTCCTAGCGACTCTGTAACAACTGTACCCATTTTTTCATTTGCCATAATATTACACCAAACTGCTGGAGTTTTCTTGTTTTTATTACACATAATTATATATTCATTTCCATCTTTAGAAAATCCACCAAAACCATTGTAATATAATAAATCCATGTCTTCTAATTCTGATTTTTCTTCAGTAATTGTCTCATTATTATACTCTACTTTTATTTCCTCATTTTTATTTTCTTTTTCCTTTTGCTTAATTTGAACAAATAAGGCTCCTTGTTTTGAATCTATTATCAAATTAGACCTTGCTTCTAATATTCTTTTTTCCTCTCTTGAAAGATTTACTAAAACTTTTGCATTTTGCACTTGTATATCCTCATCTGAAAGTATTACTATTTCTACCAGAATATTCTTTATATCAAAGTACTCTTTTGCTTTCATTACTTCATTAACTAAATACATATCATTATTATCTTTTATTTTAACTAGTAAAATTGGATTATCTCCTGATATTCCATACTTCCATATTTTTGGATTTGAAAAATCTTGTTCAAAATTATTTATTTTATTTGCTTTTTCTGGATATAGCAATTGTTCTAACATTCTTTGATAAATATCTATATCATTTCCCTTTATTCCTAAATATCTAGTTTCTGCGTCCGTATGTCCTTTTGCTAATTCAAACACTCTATTTAAGCTTTCATAATTTGTATATCCTTTCAAATTATCCTCTGCTTCTTCCTTACTTTCTCCACCAGCATTAACTAAATATAAAGTTTTCATTTCTTCTGGTTTTACTGTTACTATTCTTCTCATTGCTATAATTGGATGAATAGTTATTCCAATTTTTTTAGAAAGTTGGCTTGAATTAACAACTGCATCTGGAGTTCCTAAATTTCCTCTTGAAATAAATTTTTCCTTATCTATTTCAAATTCTAAATCTCCATCTTCGTATACTAAACTACTTGCTATAAAACTTTGCATTTTCCCTTCATCTCTTTGCCTTCTAGTACAAATTATGCCATTATCTATTTTTTCAAAATCTATGAACATTTTATTAAATGCAGGATGAGAATAAAATCCTTTAAAACTAGCAAGTAAAATATCCATATAACTTGTCACTTCTAAATTGATATCAGTATTACCTGTGTTTTTTAGTTCTATACTTCTAACTTCAATTGGCAAATTAGGCACAATCGACACCTTAACTACAATTGTTATGTTTCCATCTTGCATCGTTAATTTATTTTCTGAAGGAGTAAATATAACTTTTGCATTTGGATTTACTGTATCAAATATTTTTTTAGAATTTATATCTTTAATGTAAATATGCAAATTATCAGTTATAACATCATTTCCATATTTACTAAAACTACTACCGTCATCTTTCATTACAATTGTATATTTTTCATTTGCAAGTACATTTATTCCAGCTGTTCTTTGTGTATATTCATTGTAATCTTTGTATTTTATTTTTTCTACCTTTTCCTTCTTCTCTTTCGCAATAATTACATTGTCTGGCATTCTTTCTTCCAATAATATTTCCACGCCTTCCATTTCTGGATTTTGCATAAATCTTTCTTGAAAAATATTATTATTTAATAAATTATCAATAGACGTTAATATTAATCCTTGATGATGTGCCATAAACGTTTTATTAATTGCTTTTTTCGGTTTATAATCAATTGACTCATAAAATCCATATTTTCCAGTCATTCCATTTTCTGCTATGGTTTTTAAGTTTTGGATTGCATCTTCTGGTGTAAAAATTAAAGACATTGCTGTTGCATAAGGGCTCACTACAACTTCATCTTCCAATCCTCTTTTTAGTCCAAGCCAAGGTACTCCAAATGTTTTATATTGATAATTTCCTTTTAAATCTTTGTTATTATATGCCGCTTCGGAAATTCCCCAAGGTATTCCTAATTTCTTAGCATATTTCTTTTGACTATAGATTGAAAATCTACATGATTCATCAAGTAATGTAGTTTGATATGATGGAATATTTATGGTTGGCATTAAATATTCAAAAGCAGTTCCTCCCCATGAAAGAAGTCCTTTATATGTCCCCATTTTTGTTAATGTTCTACTTAGATTATTCCAATGTTTGCTTGGAACATCTTTTTTTGCAATAGCAACTATACTCGTCTGTCTTGCCTCTGTTGCTAATAAATCATAATATGAATCTGTCAAAATATTATCTTCAACATTATATCCTATTGAAAACAGCCCCATCTTTGGATTATATAATCTAGTAAAATCTGTATTATTTATGAGTATATCAATTCTTTTTGCCAAGTCATATCTTTGAACATTTTTATTCAATAAAAATTGTTTTACTGTGCATAAATATCCTACAAAATTGCCACTATCTACTGAAGATACATACAACGGCTTTGCAGGTTCTTTAGAATAAATATTGTACCAATTATATAAGTGACCGTTCCATTTAGGCAAATTTTCTAAAGTGTCAATAATTTCTTCTAGTCTTGATAAAGTGCTTTCCAAATTTTCAAATTTTAAATCATATGCTGCAATGATTGCAAGCAAATATAACCCTATATTTGTAGACGAAGTAATTTCTGCAATCTTCTTCTTTCTATCTGCTTGAAAATTATCTGAAGGTAATGAGTTAACATTAGTATCCTTAAAAAATTGCCACGTTTTCTCCGCTTCTTGTAATAAAAACTTTTTATCTTCCTCTTTGACATTTCCTATTTTTTCAGTATTTTCACCAATCTTGTGCATAATCCATGGAGATATAATCCACATTGTTCCTAAAATCCAGAAGATTGGATTTGATGAAAATAGAAATAAGATTCCTATGATTGGGCTAACTATCATAGATTGATAATAGTCTTTTAGTTTAACATTTTTATTTCTTTCAGCTTCCTCTGCAGTAATCCACTCTAGCATGAAATTGTGTGAAATTTTCATTCTATATATACTTTTAATAAATGCATTTATTTCTAAATATGCTGAATCTATCAATATGCTTAGTTCAACAAAAAATTTATAGATGCACGATTGAAATCTTGAAAACTTCTTTACTATAAATTCTTGTTTATTATCTGTTGCATTCAATAGAATTTCTAACAATTTTAAGATTGTTGGAAATGATATGAAAAATAATACAAGCCCAATGAATCCAGATAAATTTATATCTGTAAAAATGCTCATTAAAAATATTGCAATTAATATACTTGCTTCAAAAAATTCTTTTAAATCTCTGACTATGTTATCTAATATTTTATATTTAGATAACATGTTAAGAGTAGAATTAAGCCAAGGAAGAACTTGAACATCTCCTCTAATCCATCTGTGTTTTCTTACTTTATATGCTAAATAATTTGATGGATATCCATCCATAAGTACAATATCTGATGCTAGTCCACATCTTAAAAAACTTCCTTCTAGCAAGTCATGGCTAAGCACTGTATTTTCAGGAATTGTATCTTTTAATACTTCATTAAAAACTTCTAAATCATATATTCCTTTACCAGTATAAATTCCTTCATCAAAGTTATCTTGATATACATCAGAGATTGCATTTGTGTATAAGTCTGTTCCTCCTTCTCCTGCAAATAATCTGGTAAAGATATTTCTTCTTTCATCTAATATGTGCACTCCTATTCTTGGTTGTATAAGTGCATGTCCTCTACTTACAGTGTTAGAAATTTTATTAATTTCAGGATGATTTAAAACATGAGCCATGGCGCCAACTAATTTTTCCGCAGTATTTAGCACTAATTTAGTATCACTATCCAGTGTTATAACATACTTAATCTTAGGTAAGTCTTTACATGTATTTACTAAAAAGTTATTTTTTCCTGTTAGCAAAAATTCATTAAGCTGATTAAGTAATCCTCTTTTTCTTTCCCAACCCATATAGCATCTTTCACCACTACACCATTCTCTTTTTCTATATATGAAATTAAAAATTTCTCCGTATTTTTTATTTAGCTCTTCTACGCATTCTTTACCCTTTTTTATAATTAATGCATCTTTCTCTTTTTTCTCTATTTTTTCACTTGTACAATCTCCTAAAAGTGTAAAATATAAATTAGGTCCTTTATTTGCTAAATAATATACCTCTAACTTTTTCATCATCTTTTCTACATCTTCAGTATTTTTTAGCAAAACAGGTATAACGCACATTGTAGTATATTCTTT
>CALXVF010000018.1 GCA_944391895.1 uncultured Clostridia bacterium | reverse complement strand
TCTTTGTCTTAATTAAACCTGGTACCCACAGTATTGCCACAATTATCTTATTTATTACACCTGTTACATTTCTTATTGCATGGTCTCTTTCTGCAAGGATTGAAAATAAAATATAATGCTTATAAATATACAATCTTTTATTTAAAGTTACTCCATCTAAATCCATCTCTAATATTTCTCTAAAATATTCATAATAGCCTAAAGGATTTTCTTTGAAAACTTTCTGAATATTTTTCGAATATCCATCTGCTTGGTATTCGCATATCATTATTGGCTCATTTATGCAAATTACATCATATTCTAGGTCCATTTGACGATACATTCTTGCTTCTGTTACAAATTTTTCATCTGCTTCTAGTTTATATTCAAATTTCTTTCTTATTTTACTATTAAATGCTATCGCTTTTTCCCCAGTTATGCCTTCCCTAAAGTATAAACTAAACATATCACTTCTGTATTTATTTTCTGGAAATTCATTTCCCATATTATTGCCATTTTGATCATTCTTTAAAAATACTAGGCCATATATTTCGTCATTTAGTTCATCTTTGTATTTTTCAATTGTATCAAATGCCCCTACACTAAAGTAGTCATCTGAATCACATTCTATTATTACATCTCCTGTTGCATATTTTACTAAATTATTGATAGCTGCCATTTTTCCTTGATTTTCTTGATAATAATATTTTATATCTATAATGTTTTGTTTTATAAAATTTGTTACTATCGTTTTTGTTCTATCTTTTGAACCATCATCCATTATAAGCCATTCTATTTCAACTTTAGAATTATTGTTTACAATTAAACTTGTATATAATCTATTTAACTTATCTCCCCTATTGTATGTTGGTGTTAGTACTGATACCTTCATTTTGCACCCCTATATTATTCCTTTAATTTTTCTTATGATTATTTCTTCGCTTTCTTCATTTTGTAAATCACTTTGCGTCTTTTCTAAATATTTTATGCTGTCACTTTTAAGTTCTTTTTTCAGACCTTTTAGTATTCCTTCTTCAGTATTTTCTAAAATTATTGCCTTTGAATATCCTTTCGCGCATTCTCTTGCTGCAGTATCTGTTAAAATAATTGGTTTTCCAAGTATTTTAGCTTCCTCTAAGACCATCCCATATCCTTCATAATACGAAAGTAAACAAAAATAGTCACAATTTTTTATATATGGATAAGGATTTTCTTTTTTTCCAAGTAATATAAAGCTTTCTGTAAGATTTAAAGAATCTATTTGCTTTTGTAAATTATACCTTAAAGGTCCTTCTCCTATTATATAAATCTTAGTATGAATTCCTTCTTCTTCTAATTGCTTTTGAACTTTTATAAATCTGTCTAAAGCTTTTTGTTCTACAAGCCTACAAACTGTAAGTAAATTAATGTTTTTATCATCATATGGTAATTCGGTTTTCTCTTCTGCTTTTGCTAAAACTTTTTTATAGTCTATATAATTTCTTATAATAATCTCTTTTGATTCATCTACCCATTTGTATTGTTTTTCAAAGTCTTTTTTATTTTCTTCACTTACAAATACTAATTTATCGTATTTTTTGTATACTTGTCCATCTACTAATTTCTTAAGTTTTGCTTTAAGATTATTTCCATAAACTTTTGATATATCATTGTGAATCCACGCTATTTTCTTTTTATTTGATTTTACTGAAAACAATCTTGTTATAGGTCCTTCTAGAAAAGCTATTTCTGTGTCAAACCCTCTTTTCATAATTGCTTCATATATTTTCTTTTTATATACCATTAATCTTAAAGACGCTTTGATTTTTTCGATTTTGCTTAAGTCTTTATATTGTTTTCTGTATAACGCTATCTTCTTTATTTGTGGATTTAATTCTTTTCTTAGTTCTCCTCCATCATAAATTGTAAATATTGTTATATCGTATTCTTCTGAAAGTTTATTTGCTAAATCTACTAATACTCTTTCTGCTCCACCTATTGTTAAGCTCGTTATTCCAAATATTATTTTCTTCAAACTATCACCTTCTAACTTTTAAAAATTCTTTAGACTTTAAGTTATATTTTAATTATATGATGTTCTCTTAGGTGAGCGAAGGCTTGGAGTAAACCGTGCGACGTGTCCTCACGTCGTAAGATTAAATCATATAATTAAAATAATAGTATAAATTTTAAGAAATTTTTTCAAAATTTAAATTTGCACATACTGCTGCAATTATTATCATCACTGATGAATTAAAAAATATGTATCCTGATAAATAAGAAAGTCCAAATATTAAAATTAATGCTGCGAAATTCATCAAATAATTAGTTTCTAACTTTTCTTTATTTTTTATCTTTTTAATTATTGTTATTACCCCATATATTAAAATTCCTATAAATGGTCCTGCATATAGTAAAAATCCTATTATTCCAAAGTTCAAAAGTAAGCTTGCCAGCTCATTTTCCATAATCATTTCTCTAAAATTTGTTTCAAAGCCGTTTCCGAACAATATTCCCATTGGACTTTTTTGTGCTTTTACTAAATATATATTATACATTAATTGTTGTGTTCTAGTATCATTTCCCGCAATCTGCTTTTCTGTTGTATATTCATGTAAGTCCAATACTGCTTGTTTTTGTGCTTCTGACATATATCCTTCTTCTAAGTTTCCTGCTAAAATTTTGTTTTTAATTTTAAGCATATCTCCTGTCATGTGTCCTACTTCACCGGTTGCTTCATCTATAATTGTGTACATTGATTCATTCATTTGACTTCTTCTTTTTAATGTATTTGAACCAACTAAACCTATTACTATAACACCTATCCCTAAAATAACAAAACCTATTATTGCTACTTTATTTTTACTAAATAATACTTCTATCGTTATAAAAACTGCTACTGCTAAGAAAAATCCTATAAGTCCTGTTCTTGTACCAATTAGAGCAATTAGATATATTCCTGTAAGTATTATAACTATTATAGCTGGTATTCTATATTTTTTATCTTTTATTAGTGGCAATATTATAAATGTCGCTATGCAAAGAATTGCACCTAAACTGTTTCCAGATTCTATCCATCCTTTATATCCTATTTGTTCATAAGGGTATGTATATGATGAAGTTCCTGTTAAAATTGCAATATATATTGAAGCAATGTATATTGTACACATTATCAATACTGATACTCTTATTTTTTCTTGTTTTACATTTACTTCTGTTTCTTTTTTTCTCCATTTTTTATTGGTAAAAGCGTAGAAAAATACAATTAAATTAATTATTAAAAATGAATAGTTTATAATGTATTGTAATTCTTGTTTTACTCCACCATAAGAACATCCAGTAATAAAACCTCTCATTACTAATAAGTGAATAATTCCATAAAAAACATATACTAGCATTATTCCTAATAATATAAGCTTGTGTTTCTTATTTGCTTTTATGAAAATATGTATTGCAAGAATTATTGGTATTATTGGTCTTAAAAAAGTAGATATTGATATAGTTGTATCAAAGTAATTTCTAAAAAGATAACTTGCTATATCTAATATTGGACATAGTATGATATATAAACACAATATATCTTCTAATTTAATATTCTTCAATTTTTCCTTCATTTATTTACCCATTTCTTTAATATAATAGTAGCTTTTTAATATTAATAATAATATAAATTTTTAGTCTTAAGCGAGCGAAAGCTTGGAGTGAGCTGTGCGGCGTGTCCTCACGCCGTAAGACAGAAAAGTTTATATTATTTATCTCCATATTAAACCTAGCATTCTTGTATAAACTTTAAAAGTAAAATTATTCATACTCTTCATGTATATACCATTTACAGTATTATTGTTTTTCAATATTCTATTTTTCTTCCAATTTGGAAATTTTGTATTTAAATTTTGCCAAGTTTCATTAATTAGAAGTTCTTTTGTCACTTTATCCTTTATTTTTAGCATTCGTTTCAAAGAGCTACATAGCAAAAGTCTTGTATAAGTATACTCTATTTCTTCTTTGTACTCTTCATATATATTTTTTTCTTTGTAATAATTAATTACATTGTCCAGTACCTTAAATATCTGTTTTGTCCTGTGATCTTGCTTATTTACAATTGAACTTTCTCTTTGAACATAGTAAATTAGTGGTTCTTCTACAAAACTAAATTTTTTAATATATGGTAGCAGTTTGTAGAAAAATTCCACATCTTCATAGTATAACCCTACTGGAAATTCTAATTTATTTTCAACAATAGTTTCTCTTTTTATTAATTTATTCCATGCTACAACTCTTGCTTTTGCAAACATTTCTTTTTTATCTTTATATCTAAATCCTATATCTTCCTTTTTATGGTCAGGATATTGCCAATAAAAATCACATTCTACATAATCACTATTAGTTTCTTTGGCTTTGTTATACATTTTTTCATATATAGTTTTATCCACATAATCGTCTGAATCTAGAAATGCTACATATTCTCCTGTTGCATATAAAAGGCCAAAGTTCCTAGCACTAGATAATCCTCCATTTTCTTTTGTTACATATATTATATTTTTATATTCTTTCTTATATTTTTTAATTATTTTTTCAGAATCATCTGTTGAGCCATCATTGACAATTATTATTTCTAAATCCTGTAGTGTCTGATTTACTAATGTTTGGATACATTTTTCAATATATTTTTCAACATTGTACACCGGTACTATTACACTTACTTTAGGCATCTTTTCACACTTTCTATCTTATATACAATTTAATATTTACAAATAGTAATATTTTTTTGATTAATTGTTTTAGGTTTCTTGCTTTTATATTTTTATATATTTTTCTTTTTTTCAGTTCTTTTATAAAATCATTTTGAGCTTTGCCTTTCAGTTCTTTAACTTTTAGCAAAATGGCATTTGTACAATATATTCGTACATTTTTCTTCGTTTTTCTACTTATATCATACTTTTCGGTTTGCTCTATAATATTATCATAATGATATAATACATCTTTTGATTTTTTTATAGTTTTCGCATCATCACTATCTCTCATTATACTTCCATCTGTTTGAACATAATAGTAAACATAGTCATTTGTTGATACTACACTTTTAGCTTTTAAAATTACAAGAGGAAGTAATCCAAAATCCTCATGATATTTATTTGGTTCAAAATATAAATTGTTTTCTGTAAATAAACTTTTTTTGATTATATATGACCAAAGGGTATCTAAATAAATATCTTTAAAGCATAATTCATTAAAAGCTTGTTCTCCAGTTATTTCATCAAAAACTGGTCCTTCTATTTTAGTTTTTTCATCGTTTTTTTCATTTATAATTGTAGCTTTTCTTTTTATTATGTCTATTCCTTGTTTTAGATACTTGTCCAAATTTTCAAAATAATTATTTGACATATAATCATCAGAATCAACAAAAGTTATATACTCTCCTTTTGCTTTTTCTATTCCAAAATTTCTTGAATCTGCAACTCCTGTATTTTTCTTAGAAAAATATTTTATTTTATCTGATGCAAATAATTCAATGACTTTTTCTGTTTTATCACTAGAGCCATCATTAATAACTATAATTTCAAAATCATTATATTCATTTTCAAGTATTGAATTTATACACCTTTCAATAGTTTTTTCAGCATTATATGCAGTTATAATGATACTAATCATTAATTATTTTCCTCACTTTTTCTGCTATTTCTTCATTAAATTTTTCTGGGTCAAATTTTTCTGTTTTTATTCCTTTATCCAGGAATTCTTTCATTCCTTTATAAACACCTTTTTCTGAATTTTCAACTACTATTCCGTATTTTCCTGCTATATCTTTTTTGCTGTCTGACACATCTGTTGTGATTATTGGTAAGTTTAAAATTTGTGATTCTACAAAAACAACTGGATACCCTTCAAACTGTGATGATAGTAAAAAACAATCGCTTATTTTAAAATATGGATAAGGATTCTTTTTAGCTCCTAACATTATTATATTATTTATTTTTTTCTCTTCGATTATCTCTTTGTATCCTTTTGAATCTGTTCCTTTTCCAACTAGCAAAACTCTAAACTTATATCCTTGTTTATTTAATTTTTCTGTTGCACTTATTATTCTTGATATTTTCTTTTGTTTTTCATCATGTCTGCCTACATTTATAAAAGTTGGTATATCTTCCTTTTTTTCTTCTATCTTTTCTTCAGCTAATTTTTCTATTCTTTCATAATTAATTAAATTATTGCATACTATAGTATTTTTTGTTAGCTCTGGGAATTGTGCTATAAACACTTTTTTATCTAAATCAGATACAAAAACTATTTTTTCAAATTTGCTAATTTTTAATTTATTAAAAAAATTTCTATATTGAGTTATGTTATTATCATAGAAATTCATATAATTATTATGAATCCATATTGCGCGATTTGTGCTTGCAGTTCTAGCAACAAATGATGCTGGCATACTATATGTTGCAAAATCTGCAGCAAAATCAAATTTATTTTTATATTTTCTTTTAAAATTAACTTGTTTTGCAAAATTTACTAATTTTCTGATTATAGAAAATTTTATCGAACTTGGCTGATATGTTATTACATTAATTTCTTCTGGTAAATCTTTAAGAAAAATCCCTTGTTTCTTTTCTAATACTAAAGTAATTTCATATTCATCCTTTAAATATTTTAGCAATGTAATTAATGCAGTTTCAATTCCTCCAACATCTAATGAATATGCTGAGAAAAGTATTTTTTTCATTCATTTCCTCCTATTACTTCAATATTATATCCTAAGAATAACCCAGATTCTATAACTCCTGTAATACTCTTTATATCTTTTTCTAATTCTTTGTATATATTTGTGAATTTAACATCTAAAATGCCATTGTTATTCTCTGTAAAGCCTCTGTATGTTATTTCTGTTGCTCCCAATTTTTTTAATTCTTCTGATACATATTTCATTGCACTTGGAAATACTTCCACAGGAACTTTGCATTTTTCTCCTAAATAACTCACAAATTTAGTTTTATCTACTAAAATGTATGTAATTGGTGAAGATGTGATATTTAACTTTTCTTTAAACATAGCTGCCCCTTTTCCTTTTATAAGCCACATATGTTTTAAATCTACTTCATCTGCTCCGTCAAATGCCCAATCAATCTTATTTTCTATTAAATTTCCTATTTTTATTCCATATTCTTTGCATACATTTTCTATTTCTGTTGAAGTTGGAATTGCTGTTATATTTAACCTTTCTTTTTTTACTTTTTCACCTATTTTTACGGCTGCAATATATGATGTGGTTCCTGAGCCAAAGCCTATTGTATCTTCATCTTTTACTTTATCTAATATTTCAAGTGCTAATCTTTCTTTTTCTTCTCTATTTTCAATATCTATCATAAAATTTTCCTTTCATTTTTCAACATAAATATATCAAAAAAAGCAATAAATTACAAGTTTTTTGCAAGAATTATTAAAGTTTACGATTTGCACTGTAATATTGTTAAGTTCTTTCCTTTAATAGAAAAAAACTATACTTTTTAGATTCGTCTAAAAAGCATAGTTTCTCTACTACGTTTATATACACTTATTTTATTAAATCCTACGATATATATACAGTCTCAAGGCTTTTAGCATTTTTCATTTATTTTTTCTCCTTAGTTTTTTCTTTATTTTACATTATTTGCTTTTTATAAGTCAAGTTTATAATCAATTTTTTATATATTTTTTACTTCCTCATTCTTATCCTCTGCCATTTTGATTTTTTCCTCCTTTCCGCTTATTAGCCAAAACCACTGTTATATCTAGTATACTTGCTTCTATTCTAACAAATTGTTTACGTTTTTTCAACAACTTATTAAAATTATTTTTTTATGATAACTTGCCGACATTTTTTGACATATTTTGCAATTTAATTAAACATATTCTCATAGTATTTACACACTTAATGCAATTTTTGAAGTTCATTAAATAAGCTGTAAACGTAACTTAACGTTACAATTTACAGCTATATTGATAACCAATCTCTATTTATATTTTATATAATCATTTAATATTACATGAATCTCTTTCCGCCTTTTTTCTTGTCTTTTACCTTTTTAGATTCATTCTCTTCTTCTTCATCGTATGTATCGCAAAAATCGTCCCATTTTAATTTTGCAGTTTTATTTTCTTCTACTTCATTTTCTGTTTTTAATGCAACATTGCTTCCCATAGTTTCTTCATGTTTTTCTATTGATTCATTTTTTTCTGAAATTGGTTCTTCTTCGTTTTCTCTAGTCTTTATTGTTTGTGGATATGGGTCTATTATGTCGTCTTCTTCATTATTTTCAAGTTGAGCATTGTTATATTCATCGTCATATTCATCATAATCGTATACTTTTTTCTTTCTTCTATGTTTTACTATTAATACAATTATAATTATTAATAATATAACTCCAACTATTCCACCTATTATTATCATCCCAATTTGTTCTTGAGTTAATCCCTGCTCTTCAACTATTGCAGCTTGCCTTTCTATATTTAAAGTATAAGTTGTTGTTATTGTCTCATCACTAGGAGAAGTTAATATAATTACAATTTTATTTTCTCCCTCTTTTAATGTGGTTTCTCCATTAGTTTCTATTATTATATCTTCATTTTCTGTTGTTGGATTTATTGAAACTGAAGAAATATTATTTGGAACTGTTAAATTGTATTCAAATACTTCTGGTTCTAATGTAAAATCTATTGTTTGGTATTCTCCATTTGTATTGATTCCATTTAATATTAAAGTTTTTAATCTCAAAGAAGATTGTTCTACAGGAGCTGGTTTATTAACTTTAATTGTGTATGTTCTAACTGCACCATTTTCAGCTGTTACATTTATTGAAAAGCTATTCTCACCTTCATTTAATGTAACTGTTCCTGCTCCTTGTATGCTTGCTCTACTATCTTCTGCTTGTGCTGTTATTTCCATTTCTGTTAGTTCATATAGATTTACTGTATCATCAAATTCTACTGTATATTCAAATGTTTCTCTATAAAATTCTGGTGACAATGTTCCTGTACTTAATGTTATTCCAGATAAATAGTTGTTACTTGATTTTTCAGTTTCTGTTTTAGGCTTTGTTGTTTCAGTAGGTACATTACTTTCATTTGGCCTATCTTGACTTCCTGAATTATTTCCTGATGAAGAACTTCCACCTGAGCTGCCACTCGAATTCTCTTCATTATTATCATTTTTCTTTTCTGTTATTGTAATAGTTTTAGCAGAAACATCTGCATCATTATATTCACTATCACTAAGTTGATATGGTGTTGCAGTTATCTTTGCTGGAAATCCAGTAATTGTTGCTGTTACAGTAGCGTTGTTCTTATCAACCCATACAGAATTACTATTTAATGTAGCATTAGTAGCAGTCAAGTCAACTCTACCAGTCAATCCATCAGCAACAACAGTTAAAGTAACACTTTGTCCTTTACTTGCTTCTGTTGGACCAGTTAAATTAAATGTATATGACGCTGCCTTGCTAAAATTAACTGTTGTAAATAATACTACTAATAATACTACAAGTCCCCCAAAAATTCTTTTCATTTATACCTCCACTCCATACATAATATGATCTTTTATCTTCAAATAATCGCTTGCTTTTGTCTGATTATCCTTAACCACATCTGCTGCTTTTTCATAAGCTCCTTGTAGTTTTGCCGTTCCTGTACCCATGATAAAATCTTTTATCATCAAGTAATCACTTGCTTTCACGTAACCATCCCCACTACAATCGCCTCTTTTTACTACAATATATTCATCGTTTCCTATAATTACTCGATCTCCTGTTTTGGCTAGGCTATTGTCTACTTCACTTCCGTCTGACCTTTTTATAGTACAATCCCCAAGTTTTTCTTTAATATTATTTATATTTGTCACTTCAGATATCTCTATTGTTTTATTAACATCATCCTTTTCGACTTCAACTTTCGATAAACCTCCAGGAATATTACCATTTTTATCTCTTAAATAATCTCTTGCTACATATCCCTTAGCACCGTCTGCAGTTATTACATAATCCCAATAGTGATTATCTGCCATTGCTTCTTGTCCATTCACCATATAAGTTCCTATTCTTGTAACTTTGCTTCCGTCAGATAATAGTCTTATTTTATTTGCTTCATTCATTGATGGTTCACTTCTTAAGAATAATCCACCACTTGCTTTTATTGTTAATATTTCAGTTGAACTTTCATCTAACAAGTATTTTCTTTCTACAAATCCTTGTCTTCCGTCAGAAAGTTTTATTCTATCCCATGTTGTTCCATCAAAAGTATATCTTCCTGTATTGTCTATTCTTGTTACAGATTGTCCCATTGATAATGTTGTAAGTAATGTTTGTGAACCTCCTGGTCCCACATACATTGGCACTCCATCAGAAGCTATTACTTTAGTTTCACTACAATTCGTTACATCATCAATTTCTTCTAAGTATGATGTATCAAATTTTAAATATCCATATCTCCCATCTGTTAATACAACTTTATGCCATCCATTATTCAATCTTTCAACAGATAATAATACTACACTTGAATCTGGAATTATATATACTACTGAGCTTGAAGTATTTGCTGATGTTCTTAAAACAACATCTGAATGTCCTTCTTTTACTCTAATATTTTTTGGATAAATTTCTCCAACTCCATCTGGTGACTGTGATGCAGATTGTGGCATATTTTCATATACTGGGATAATGAAGTTTAAGCTTTGATTTAATAATCTTGCCTCTTTCATGCAAGAATACATTTTACTTGCTTCATTTTTTGGTGCTTCTATATTTTGCATGTATTGTCTCCAGTATGTTCCATCATATTGCTCTACATCAAATTTATTTAAATATTGTGTATTTTGTTTAGCATTAATATAACTTGTAAGAGTATCTACTCCACCTTTTATACTTGCCTTAACACTTGTCCATCCTCTTGATTTAGCTGTTGCTAATGCATTATTCCATATCTCAGATGGCGAATTTCCGCTTGCCCCTATATTAAACAAGTTATAATATGTGACTCCACCAGATTCCATCTTCCAAGTAGAACCTCCACCTGCACCTTGTTCTTGAATTACTCTTGCTACTACATAATATGGATTTACATTTGATTCTCTACATGCTTCATTTATCTGTCTTGCATAATCCATGTTATGTAAAAATGTATTAGATAATGCATTATATATTTGCTCATCTGATGATTGTATGTAATCTAATTGTAGAAATTGAAATAAATATTGATTGTCTGATAACCAATTTCTACTATCCATATAGTATCTAATTGTCATTTCAGAAGCACATTTCCACGAACCATTGTCGTATGCATGATCTCCACATATTGAGCAAACCCATGAACCTGTTCCATTTTGAATTAAATTTTTAGGTTTTCCCCAGTGTCCAGAATATTCTGCAGTTATTACTTGATTCCAGTCCAATCCGGTTTCCATAATTGTAAATGTCCAGTTAGGATGATTTCTTTTCAATATATCTATTTTTTCCTTAACCCCTGGATATCTATTTGTATCTAAGTTTCCTCCATCATATGTATATCTGTGCGATTCCGCTGCTTTTACTTCGTTCATTAAGAATATATTATCAAATATAAAAAATAATAATATTGCAATTAAAACAGCTGGCACTACCTTATTTAATATATTTATCTTTTCTTTCATTTTTTCCTCCGTTTTTCGACATATTTTTCATTCATATTTTAACATTACGTTTTTTATTAGTCAACTATTTATTAGTGTAAATTTTTGGATTTAAAAAGTAGGTTAAGACATATAATCTTTAACCCACTTTTTCCATTCATATTTTTTCGCAGATACACAAAATAAGAGGAGAGGTTACCCCTCTCCTCTTTTCCTCATAACAATTGCACCATACGGTTTTATACTATTCTCAGCAACCCCCATTTCAAAAAGATGTTCTGCATCCAAGTATTCTTCTGGAACTCTCATCTCTTGAGTCAAATTCGAGAAGTTGACAATGATAAAAAGATTATTTCTTTCAAAACGTAAAACCCTATTATCAAAGTCATAAATGCGAATTTTCTTATTGCAGAGTTGTTCCTCATTTTTTCTTCTTACTTTGCCCAGCTTTCTAAAGAACTTAAGCAAATCCTTGTCCAGGTGACCCCAAGGGAAGCACTTCCTATTGAAAGGATCCTTATAGCCATGTAGTCCTACTTCTGAGCCATAGAAAATACATGGAGCTCCAGGTAAGAAATATAGAACGACGCTTAAAGCTTTTAATTGCTTTTTTGCCTCTCTATATACTTTTGCTGGAAGCTTATCATATTGGAATTCATCTTCCCTAAAAACATCAGTGAGAAAGATCATCCTTCCATTGATGTACTTATGCCATGGACTTGGTGGTTCATCAATTTTCCAGATTTCCCTATCATGTCTCATCCATTTTCCACCCAATATTGTAAGTGCCCTCACAGTATCATGGGTATCAAGTGAATTAAGCATTGAGCAGACAGTCTCTTCTGGATAATTTGAAATCACATCGCCAACTTTCCATTTGAAGTATTCGAAATCGCCGAAAACCATCAGCTTGTATAAAGCATCTGTAAAAAGATAATTAGTAGGTGCATCAATACAAGTTCCCAATCTTTCAAGTGGTACTTTATGCCAGCACTCTCCTATAATTATATGTTTTCTTTTTTCATTTGCTTTGTTTCGAATTCCTTCCAGAACTTCTGGTATCAATTCCTCAGAAACATCAAGCCTGAATCCATCAACATAGTCTGCAAATAATTCCACTACACCATTTTTACCAAAAATATATTCCTGATACTCTTTACACTTTTGGTTAAAAATAGGCATATCCTTGAATTCATCATACCAATACCTATATGTTCCATCATCATTGATGTAGAACCATTTTCTGTATTTTGAATTAGGATTGGATATTGCTTCCTGGAAGATTGGATTGTCTGAACCACAATGGTTGAAAGCTATGTCTAAGACTATTTTCATTCCATTCTTATTGGCGTCATCATGAAGTTTTCGTAAATC
>CALXVF010000017.1 GCA_944391895.1 uncultured Clostridia bacterium | reverse complement strand
ATAATATCTGAATATGAAAGTGGAACAAGTGAATATTCTGAATCAATGTACAATCTAATGAAAAGAGAACTTAAGAAAATAACTGAAATAGTAGGACCAGAAATAGATAATACAAAACAAGAAACAGAAGAAGTAGAAAATGAAGGAACACAAAATGTTACTTAAAAAATGAATTTTTGTGGTATTCCTTAAAATTTAAAGTATATTACCAAAAATAAATATATGGTTTTAAATTCCCGGAGCAGGGACGCTCCGTACGGCTCGCTCGTCGCTCCCCTTGAATTTAAAATCATATTTTTATTTTTGTAAAAAATATGAAATATAAGGAACGCCCATAATATTTTTTTAGTGTTACATTTTGAATACATTAATTGACAAAAAACGACTTTAATATTACAATATTAATAGGTGAAAAATATGGTAAGAAAGTCGAAGGTATGGGTGTATATTTTAGTATCTTTAATAGCCGTAGCATTAGTTATAGCTATTATTTTTGGTATATATTACACAAGAAATGAATCATATGCAGCAGAAGAAGAAAAAGCAATATTAGCAGTGGAAGTACCAATTACTAAAAAAGATAAAAGCAAAGAGATTAATATAGATGAAATTGTAGAAAATAATACAAAAATAAAAAAAGTAGAAAGATTAGAAACACAAGAGACAGACATTGAATTTACAACACAATACATAGAAAATTCATCACTTGCAAAAGGAAAAATCCAAGTATTACAAGAAGGTGTTGATGGAAAACAAAATTCTGTACTAAAAAACATATATGAAGGGGACAAGTTAATTTCATCAACACAAGTTTCATCTCAAATAACAAAAGCATCAATAGATAAAATTGTTCAAATCGGAACAGGAGCATATTCTAATACATATGTACCAGTTGTAGGAGATGAATTGCAAGCTACATCTATAACATTACCAATAAGAGTTAATCCAGACGAAAATTCTGAAAAAATAGTAACAATCAATAAAGGACAGAAAGTTACATTAAAAGCTAAACAAAGCGATTGGTATTATGTAGCATATGAGAATTATCTAGGTTGGGCAAAAATGGATTGCTTAGAGTATGTAAATCCTAATGGTACAGGTGATGGTGACGAAAATAATATTCAATACACAAAAGAACAATTATCACAAAATCTTGGATTTAGTATGCTTTTAAATAAACCAAGTGGTTTGTCTTTAGAACAATTTAAGAAAGTTTTAGAAAATGACTCTAATGACAAAAATAATGTTTTTACAGAAAATGCTGAATATTTTTACTATATAGAGCAACAATATAATATAAACGGAATTTTTGTTGCTGCAGTAGGTATACATGAAAGCGGATGGGGAACATCAAGTATCTCAAAAAACAAAAAGAACTTATTTGGCTACGGAGCATATGATAGTGATCCATCAGGAAGTGCATATACATTCCAAAGCTATGCAGAAGGAATAGATTTAATTGCTCGTGTATTTGTAAAATATTATTTAAATCCTAAGGGAACACCTATTTATGGAGGAGAAACAGCATCTGGTACTTACTATGAAGGAGCAACATTGACAGCTGTTAATAAGAGATATGCAACAGACAAAAATTGGGCAAATGGAGTATTTAAATGGATGACTTATTTATATAATAAATTATAATATTTACTTGATATTTTACGGATATTAGTGTATTATAATATAAGTAACAAAGAAGGGAGAAAAAATATGAGAAAAGCAATTGCAGTTTTTTTCATCATTATTAGCATTTTAAGTATAAGTTCTGTATATGCTACTAATACTAATATTGAAGGCGAAATAATATCAAATGAAACAAAAAGTCAATTAGTTGAAATAAAAGAAAAAGAATTAAGCTCACTAGAAGATTATAAACAAGCTTATGGAAGTGATACATATGGATTAGTTGCATACATATTAGATAAAGTTAGAATTTATAGTATTCCTGTTGGATTTTTAGGAATAGCAATTAGTGCGATATATCAATATGTTATAGGAATAAGAAAATTAGATGTTAGAGATAAAGGCTTTAATGCTATGATAGGAATTGTGACAATGCTAATTATTTGTCAAGTGCTACCACTTATTTTTGCAGTTGTAGTAAAAGGTTGGAGGGGTTAACGAATGAAAGTTTTATTTGCAGTAAGTAATGATAATGTTTCAAATTCAATTATAAAGAAATATCAACAAAAATATAAAGAAATAATAACAAGTAAAAATGTATATTACTTTAATGCAATAATAAAAGAATTACAAAAGGACAAAAGCTATGATATTGTTGTTATAGGAGAAGATTTAGAACCTATATCAAATAATAACTACGATACCGTAGATAAATTTTTATTTGAAAAATTAGATAATATTAGTGATGAGGCATATAAAAATACTGGAGAAGATATTCCAATAATTTTAATTTGTTCAGATAGAAGAACTAAATCAGATGAATTATTAGTAAAATTATTTGGAATAGGTATTTATAATGCCTTATTAGGAAATGACAGAAATGTAGAGACAGTATGTAATTTAATAAATAAACCAAGAAGTAAAAAAGAAGCAAAAAGCTATTATAAAATTGATTCAGAAGATGTTGGATATAGACCTCCAGAAAGTGAGATGGAAGTAAGCGAAACAGAAATACAAAACATATTAAATCATTATAAAAAAATCGGAAATAATGAAAAGAAATGTGTTGAAAGTTTTGATAGCATTGCTTCACAATATAATGACACTCAATTAAGAATTATTGTAAAATTCTTACCTATGAATGTAAAAGCTATTTTAGAGTCAAAATCAGAAAAATATCATAAGTTAATGACCGGTGGAACTGTACTTACAAACGGAAAGTACAATCAATATCAACCACCACAAAGAACAATAAAAAGTAAAGATATGGATTTATTAACAAAGGATTTAGAAAAAACAAAACTTACAAAACCTGTTATTATACCTTCAACAATGGATATAGAAAAGGCAAATGTACAAAGAAGTAATCCAGTGAATATGCCAAGACAAGCTGCACCAGTTCAAAATGTTGTGCAAAATAGACAGGAGCCAATAGAACAATTTAATCCATATGAACAAATGCAACAATTTGGACAAATTGAACCACCAAGACAAATGAGCTCAAATACTACAGTTAGTCAAGTAAATCCAATTGAGCCAATTGCTCCAATAGAAACAGAAAAACAAGTTCAAGAAGTTGCTGGGGTTGAAGAAAAACCAAAAAGAAGAGGAAGACCTAAAAAAATAAATACAGAAGAAGTTGAAACTAATGCCCAAGCAGAGCAACCTGT
The DNA here is from genome assembly GCA_944391895.1 of uncultured Clostridia bacterium. GTDB lineage: Bacteria > Bacillota > Clostridia > TANB77 > CAG-508 > CAG-793. The sequence continues at coordinate 10,445 of CALXVF010000017.1, read as the reverse complement.
AAAAAGAGGAAGAGGAAGACCTAAAAAGGTAGTAGCAGAACAACCAGCAGAAACGCCAAAAACAAGTGATGATGCAATAAACTTATTTGATTTAGGAGATGTTGATACAAATAGTGCTCCTCAAAATAATAATGTAGAAACAGTAAATACTGCATTAGAGCCAGAAGTAAATCTTTTTGGCATGGCAGATGATTTAGAAAATGTAAATAAACCAGTTGAAGAGCCAAAACAAGAAATTCAATCTACTCCATATGCATATGATGCACAAACTAATATGGCTCAGACAAGCGAAATGCCATATAATCCTATACCAACAAATGAAGTACCATATAGTACAGTCCAACCAAATGAAAATCCATACAGTAATATTGGGCAAACTGAGAATATATATAATATGGGACAACAAAATTATAACCCAGTACAAAATAATCAAACAGTAAATAATGTTGCTCCTAATATGAATAATATGTATGACAATTCATATAATCAAAATCCTTATAATATGAATCCATTTGGAACTGAAGAATTAGTAAAACAAAACTATCAAAATAATACAGTAAGAGCTAGTAACTTTATAGCTCAAAATAGTAAAGTTTTAGCTTTTGTTGGTACAAGTAAAAATGGAACATCTTTTATAGTAAATAATTTAGCTGAATTTTTATCTAAAAAAGGAATAAATACTGCAATATTAGATTTAACAAAGAATAAAAATTCATATTATATGTTTACAAATAATGATCAGAATTTAATGCAAATTGCGGGAAATAGTATTAAAAGCTTATCAAGAGGAATTGCAGAAGGAGTTCAAGTAAACAGAAATTTAACAGTGTTTACATCTCTACCTGGAGAAGATTCTGAGTTAGAAAATTTTGATACAATATTACAAACTTTAGATAATAATTACTCAGCAGTTTTAATGGATTGCGATTTCGAAACAAATATTAACTATTTTACAAATGCAACAGAAATTTATTTAATTCAATCTATGGATGCATTAACAATTCAACCATTAACATTATTCTTAAGTGAATTAAAACTAAAGAATGCATTAGATGAAAGCAAGCTTAGAGTTGTTATTAATAAAGAAATGAAATTAAAAATATTAACAGACAAAATGATATTAGGTGGAATGGCAAAATATAATGAACCATCTATGACCTTACAAAGAGACTTATTTAATCCAAATACAATAAAATATGTAACGATTCCATTTGAAGAGCAAACTTATGCAAGATATTTAGAGGCAATTGCTCTATGTCAAATTTCATTAAATGGATATTCACAAAGATTTTTAAGTAGTTTAGAAGAACTTGCTAATATGGTATATCCATTAGTACAGGGAGGATCAAGTTCAAATTATTCTGGCTATTCAAAATATTCTCCAGATTATGAAAAAGCTAAAAGAGGATTTTTTGGAGGAAAAAACAAAAAGCAGACACAAACACAATTTTCAGCAGGAGTAAATGGAACCTTAGACAAAATGAGGTCTAATTATTAGAGATAAGAGGTGAAACTTTTGATAATATCAGTTATAGCAATATTGGTAATTATTGTTTTAGCTTTGGTAATATACAATTATTCAGTGCATAAAAAAATAGAAACATATAGTAATTTAAACCAAAGAATAACTAGCCTAAATGTATTGCAAGATTTTATGAAGACATTAGGAGAAACTACCAGTATAAAAGAAAAACTAGAAAATATTAATGATATATTAATAAGCAAATATTCAATAAAATATTCTACAATAGTAGTTTTTGACGGTGCACAATATGTTGTAAAAGCATCAAATGTTGATACAAAACATTGGGAAACCTTAAAGAATTTACAAAATGATCCAGTATTTGGTGATAGTATCAAAACAGCAACACCTAAATATGTAACAGTAGATAACGAGAATGAAAAATTACCATATCAAAAGATGGAATTTGGAAGAGCAAAATGTGCAATATTCTTCCCTCTATATGTAGACAATGTCTACATAGGATATTGGATAATAGAGGGAAGTAGACCACATGAGTTCGACCATATAGATACAACCATACTAGAAGTAGTAAGAAACAATATAGTGACAATATTAAAAACTGTAGAAAATCAAGCTACAATAGAAAATATTGTTAGAGATGACTTATATTCAGGTTTAAAATCAGCAGAATACTTATATGGAGAAGGAAAGAAGATTATAGACAAATATACAACTTCAGCAATTTGCTTGTTTAAAATTACTAATTTACCAGATATAAATATTAAAATTAGTAGAAAAACAGGAGACCATGTAATAACTGCATTATCAAATTTTATGAAAAGTAATTTAGCAAAAGAATATGTTTTCGTAAGATATATGGGACCTAAATTTGCAATAGTTTTTTCAGGTGCTGATAAAGATGGTGTATATAATTTTATGATGGATATGAAGAGCAAAATGGAACAATTAAACATTGCAGTAGCTGAAGATTACATACATGAAAACGAAGAAGAGGAAGTAGTTGTAAGTCCTAAAATAAGAGTGGTAGTTTCAACATATTATAAAGGAACATCTTTGGATGGAGCTTTTAAAAAATTAGAAGAATACATAGATTCATCTAATGAAAATACAATAAAAAGTATATAGGAGGGATTGTATGAATATTGATGAAACAGTTAAATTTGATGTAGAAAAAGAACAAAACATAAGAGCAAAAGAAATACTTAAAGAAGTATATAATGCACTAAAAGAAAAAGGATATAATCCTATAAATCAAATAGTTGGATATATACTATCTGGAGACCCAACATATATAACAAGCCATAAAGGAGCAAGAAACCTAATTAGACAGGTTGAAAGAGATGAATTATTAGAAAAAATGGTTAAGGAATATATAGATATAAATGAGTAGGAAATTAGGAATAGATTATGGCGTTGCAAGAACTGGAATAGCAATAACTGACGAATTAGGAATAACTGCTCAAGGACTAGAAACAATTACTTCAAACGGAAATGATAAAATCATACTAAAAAGATTAGAAGAAATTTTAAATACTTATAATATTGATACATTTGTAATAGGAAATCCGCTTAATATGGATGGAACACCTAGTAAAAGAACTGAAGAAACAGAAAGCTTTATACATAAGCTTAAATCTAGGTTTAATAATATTGAAATTGTATCAGTAGACGAAAGACTTACAACAGTAGAAGCACATAAAACAATGAATTATTTAAATATTAATAATAAAAAGAAAAAGTCAGTCGTAGATACTATTGCAGCAGTATATATATTAGAAAATTATATTAATAGAAAATAGGTTTTTATTAATTTTATAAATTAAATATATGAGTTCAAATTCATAGCGCATTAATTATTTTTTGTATATTCAAGATTTTGCAGTTTCGCGCAGTTTGGAGCTGTAAAATTCGAAGAATTTTAGCAGCGACAGTAAGAAACAAAAAATCTTGGAATATACAATTGGTTATACATTATTTTGCTATGAAGTATAACCATATATTTATTTTTTAATTATGTAAAATGCTTGATTTTTGAGCTCTAATGGTGTAAAATAGATATATGTGTTTATGAATAATTTTTAAATAAGGAGGAAATAATAATGGCAGCAGTATATACAGCAGGTGATTTTAGAAACGGAACAACTTTTGAAATGGATGGAAATGTATATAGGGTAGTTGAATTTCAACATGTAAAACCAGGAAAAGGTTCAGCTTTTGTTAGAACAAAGATTAGAAATGTTATAACAGGAAGTGTACTTGAAAAAACATTCAATCCTTCAGAAAAATTTCCAGCAGCAGAAATTGAAAAAAAGGAAATGCAATACTTATATGAAGATGGAGGTTTATATTATTTCATGGATAATGAAACATATGAACAAATTCCACTTAATAGCAATCAATTAGGAGATAGCTTAAAATTCTTAAAAGAAAATATGAACGTAAAAATACTTTCATATAAAGGAAATGTATTTTCTATAGAACCACCAATATTTGTTGAATTAGAAGTTACATATACAGAACCAGGATTTGCAGGAAATACTGCAACTACATCTGGAAAACCTGCAACATTAGAAAATGGATACAAATTAACAGTTCCAATGTTCGTTAATATAGGAGATGTTGTTAGAGTAGATACTAGAACAGGCGAATATATGGAGAGAATTTAGTAGAAAGGAAGTATTATGGCAGAGTTAAATAAAAATTATAACAAGATTTTGTCTGAATTAGAGGAAAAAATAAAAAATCCTCAAGAATTGGAATTTGTAAAAAGCAAATTTTCAGAAATGACAGTAATGTTTATGGATACTATTGAAAAATTAGTAGAAAACAGTGAAAAACAAATTAAATTAGAAAAGAAAGTAAAGCATATTCAAAAATCGCTAAAAAGAATTGAAGAAGATTTATATATTGATAGTGATGATGAAGATGACGATTGTGATTGCGAAGATTGCAATTGTGATGATTGTGACGAAGAATATTGTCATGGAGATCAAATGCATGATAATGAGATGGATTATGAATTTGAGATTGCATGCCCATATTGTAATCATGAATTTGTTACAGGAAAAGAAACTAATTTAAAAGATGAAATAGAATGTCCAAATTGCCATAATATTATAGAACTAGATTGGGATGATTACTGCACGGGAGAATGTAATCATTGTGATAATCATTGTTACTCAGAGGAAGAAGAAAACGAAGAAATAAAAGTAAATGAAGATGACAGTGAGTATAAAATTACTAAGAGTAAAGATGATAAAAAAGAGAAAGAAGAAAAGAAAAAGGAAAACGAAACAAATAATCAAAATAATGAGAATGAAAATGAAGATGATATGTAGACCATAGCCTAGGCTTTGGTCTATTTTATACCTTAGAAGAAAAATAATCTAAAGGATTAACAGGTGTTCCATCTTTTTTTATTGTTAAGTGCAAATGACACCCAGTAGTAGCACCATTGGTTGGATTACCATTAGAATCTTTGTATGGATTATTATTTATGCCATATACATTTTTAGGACCAACATGACCGTATGAGTTCTCCTTTTTTTACAAATTGATTGCGTGTAACTATAAAGTTAGGGGAAACATGACAATAAGAAACAGAAATATTAGGAAAATTAGTAAGTTCTAAGACAATAGTATATCCACCACCAGCGCCCCAACTTGCAAAAGTAACTTTACCATCTTCAACAGCATAAAGTTTAGTATTATTACTTGCTGGTATGTCAATTCCAGAATGTGAAGTTGAAGCACCAGCAGTAGGAGATTTTCTTTTGCCAAAATATGAGGAAATATATGTATAGCCAGGTATAGGCCAGAAAAATCCATCTCCGGACAAGATTAATTGTTCATAGTAATCATCAGAATAATAAGAATTTGAAGAATACATAATCGGAACAAAAAATAAAGAAATAAATAAAATTAAAACAAAAATAGACAATAAAAGTTTATTAAAAGTTTTTTCCATGTTACCTCCAACTTTTAGTGCCCACACATAATAAGATAACATAAAACCGAATAAGAGTCAATAAGTAAAAATAAACTAATGAAATTTAAAGAATAGGCTTGATAAAAAAATAAATATATGTTATTATAATAGTTGTTAAATACATAGGGGTATGATGTTAATGGTAGCATTCCGGTCTCCAAAACCGTGCGTGAGGGTTCAAATCCTTCTACCCCTGCCAAAATAAAGAGCACTTGTATAAGTGCTCTTTTATCTGTCCATTTCTTCAGATTTATTTTCTGTAACCTTATCATCGTCTTTTTCTTTTTCTAATTCATAAGAAGTCATTCTACCTTTGTCAGAGTCATAAGAAATAATAAAATCTTTTCCTAAAGTAGTGAAAGTACTGTTAGCTAATCTTTTTAAAGAATCAAAACCTTCATGATAAACATCAAAATCTTGAAGGTCAACAATATTATCCATAGTTTGTTCTAAAATATTGCCTCTTAATAAGACTGTTGTATCATTACCATATATGTTTGTAAGAATAGCTTTATATGAATAATTCAAATTACCAGAATCTACAAGTGATTTTATAACCTTTATAGAATTAGCGTCGAAATCTGCATTAATATTGTAAATATTCTTAATCCTATTTTTTAAAAATGACATATTAAAGCTGTATAAATCCTGTGCAAAAGCATTAATTTCTTCAGAACTAGATTCTTTAGAAATATTAGAAAATTCTTCTGAAAGGTTTTCTAATTGGCTTTGAATATTATCTGCTGAAACAGTATAATTATGTACAGTTTCACTTTCCTCAGGGACTTTATTATATTCATTAATTAAATGAATAGTCCCTAGAACAAGTGCTCCTGCAGCTAAAAAAGCAGCGATACGTTTCAGCATAGACCTTTTTTTAGGTCTAGCTGCACGTTTTTTCATAGGTATATCCCCAGGAGATTTTCTATATACTTGAGGCTTTTTTTGAGGTTCGCTAAATAAATCAAAATCATATCTGTTTAAAATATCCATAATTTCCTCCTAAAACTGTTAAATTTAAAAAAATTATAACATTAGAAAAAAATATTTACAATAGTTATATAAAAATGTTAGAATAAAAAAGTCTAAATAATAAAAATTTGAATAAATTTAAAGAAATGGAGGCAGATATGTTTAATATAGTTTATTCAATAATATATGGTGTAATCGAAGGAATAACAGAGTGGCTACCTATTAGTAGTACAGGACATTTAATACTTGCAGAGAATTTTATGAAATTTCAAGGATTATCAGAAGGATTTTTTGATATGTTTGAAGTTGTAATACAATTAGGAGCAATATTAGCTGTAGTATTACTATATTTTAAAGAAATATGGCCATTGAAAACAAAGGAAAGTAAAGAAGGTAAAAAAATAGTATGGGACAAGAAAATACTAATTTTATGGGCAAAGATTTTAGTTGCATGTGTACCAGCTGCAATTGTAGGTCTACTATTTGATGATATATTAAATAAGTATCTATACAATTCATGGGTTGTAGCAACAATGCTTATTTTAGTTGGTATAGCATTTATAGTTATTGAAAACAAAAAGAAGGGAATGAAACCTAGAGTTACAGACATAGATAAGCTAACATATAGAGATGCACTAATAATAGGTATATTTCAATTAATAGCAGCAATTTTTCCGGGAACTTCACGTTCAGGGGCAACAATTATAGGAGCTCTTTTAATAGGAGTATCAAGAACAGTTGCAGCAGAATATACTTTCTTCTTAGCAATACCAGTTATGTTTGGAGCAAGTTTGCTTAAAATTTTAAAATTTGGTCTTGCTTTTTCTGGAACAGAACTAATGGTATTATTAGTTGGAATGGCAGTTGCTTTCTTGATTTCAATATTTGTTATAAAATTCTTAATGAGCTACATAAAAAAGCACGACTTCAAAGTGTTTGGGTGGTATAGAATCGCTTTAGGAATACTTGTATTAATATTATTAGGAGTTGTTTAAATGGGAATAACTGAAATATTTTTAATAAGTGTTGGGCTAGGAATGGATGCTTTTACAGTGTCTATATGTAAAGGTCTATCAATACAAAAGATAAATTGCAAAAAAGCACTTATAATAGCATTATACTTTGGAATATTTCAAGCATTAATGCCGGTAATAGGATTTCTATTAGCAAAAAATTTGAGTAGTGAACTTATAAATTTAAATTATTGGATAGCTTTCATTTTATTGTCAGTGATAGGAATAAATATGATAATACAATCATTCAAAAATGATGAAAAAGAAAATGATGACATTAGTTTTAAAACAATGTTTGTTCTGGCAATAGCAACGAGTATAGATGCATTAGCGGTTGGAGTTAGCTTTGCTTTTCTAAAAATAGATATTACGATAGCTGCAATATGCATTGGAATTATAACTTTTATATTATCTTTAATAGGTGTAAAATTAGGTAATGTATTTGGAGAAAAATATAAACAAAAAGCAGAAATAACAGGTGGAATAATTTTAATTTTTATAGCTTTTAAGATGATTTTGGAGCATTATATGGTATAATAAAATAAAAAAAGAGGTAGTAATATGGAAGATAAGGAAAAGAATATTAAAAAATCAGAAAAAAAAGATTTGAAAAAATATAAAGAAAAAAGAAGTAAAAAGTGGATTGTAATAGTAGTATTATTACTAATATTAATTGCATTAGTATTACTTGTAGCATATACATCGATTACACCTAGAATGGCAGTAAATAATACATTTACAAACTTAAAGAATGGAAATGTAACAAATTGGAATATAAACTATGATGAGCTAATCGCTGTTTTAGATGCAGGAATACGACAAGGAAATGGAAAAATGACAGAACTAGAACAGAACTGTTTTAATTCCCTAGAATGGTCTATAACAGGAGAAAGTGTAGAGAACCAGACTGCAACAGTAAATGTAGAAGTAACAACTAAAAATTTTAGACAAGTATTATTAAATTGGATAGAAAAGATATCTGCAAAATTAGAGACACAAGAAGATATATCTAATGAGGAAAATATTGCATTATTAGCTGAAAGTGTTAAACAAGATAATGTTGAAACTATAACTACAGTAGCTACTATTAATCTTGAAAGAAAAGGCTTTACCTGGAAAATAATAATAGACGAAAATTTAATAGATGCAATTTATCCAGGATTAAATCAAGTTTTAGAAGTAATGGAACAATTATCTAATGAAATTGATGATGACGAGACCCAAGAATAAAGTGCTTTAAATATGAAAACATGGAGAAATGAAAATCTCCATGTTTTTTGTTAATCAATTTTTAAACTAGCATCAAGTGCTATTTGAATCATAGTGTTTAAAGAATTTTGCCTTTCATCAGCAGAAATTTCTTGCTTTTTATAATGCGAATCAACAACAGTAAGAAGACAAGCAGCTTTCTTGTTTAAATATTTTGCTGTATAAAATAAAGCAAAAGACTCCATTTCAGCACCAATAATATTTAAGTCTTTAGGAAATCTGTTTATTAAAGCTTCTAAATCTTTAACATAGTAGTCGAAAACTTCACTGCAAAGAACATTACCTAAAATTAAATTATTACCTTGTGTTTTAGCTGTTTCAGCTAGTATAGAATTTAAAGACTCATCAGCTTTCGCTAAATGGCAATCTACGCCTTCTAAGCTATATGCAAAATTACCTTCTGTGTAACTATTATCAACTAAAATAGTATCAAAAATATTTAAATCTGGTGAATAAGCTCCACAAGAACCAAGTCTAATAATACTCTTGACATCATAAAATTTATAAAGTTCATATGAATAAATTCCAATACTAGGCATTCCCATACCAGAAGCAAAAACGGTTATTTTCCTTCCTTTATAATATCCTGTATAGCCTAACATGTTTCTTACTGAATTAATTAATCTAGAATTTTCTAAGAAATTTTCAGCAATATATTTAGCTCTAAGTGGATCTCCAGGCATTAAAACAATATCTGAAATATCTTCTCTTTTAGCTTCATTATGTGGTGTCATACAATCACTCCTTTCATTAGATAAGCAAATTATAAAACAAAAATGAGAGAAAGACAAGTATAATGAAGGACATTGACATGGTTAATTATTTCGACATTAAAGAATCTATGAATTGTCGAAAAAAGAGATAATTTGACGTACGATTTTTGTTGCGATATAAGAGAAAATGATGTAAAATGAAAAAATAATATCTAAAAAATTTTGATTCAATAATTTTCAAAAATTCTAAAAATAATTTCAAAATAAGTTTAAAATATTGACGAAAAATAGTAAACAATATATAATGGAGGTAGAGTGGAAGAACTAGATATAAATGCATATTTAAAAGAATTGTATGAATTTGAAAAGCAGTTATTTGAGCAAATAGTATTGAAAGAAGAAATAAGTGATGAAGAAGATATCGCTTCTAAAATAGAAGAAGAAGAAGGACAATACAGTTATACTGAAATAAAAGGAAATGAAGAAAGTCATAAGACCAAACCTGGTATTAAAAATATACATGACACAAGTTTTAGAAATGTGCTAGCAAATAAAAGAGAAGCATACTTGTTCATAAATAGTGTATTAAAATTAAAAGGCACAGAAAATGAAATAGGAATGGAAGAATTAGAACAGTGCAATAATAGGTACATAACAAAAGCATACTACAATAAAGAAACAGATATTCTATATAAAATAAAAAATAGACCAGTATTTATTTTAATAGAACATCAATCAAGTGTAGATTATACTATGCCAGAAAGAATAATAGAATATTTAGTTGAAATATTAAGAAAATATAATATAGAACGCCAAAAGACAAAAAACAAGACTAGCATAATACCAACAATAATACCAATAGTTTTATATACAGGAAATAAAAAGTGGAATGTAAAAACGTACTTAGGAGAAAATCAACAGAAAGTGCCGGGATTTAAAAGCATAGAATTTGGAAGGTATATATTAGTAGATACAAATAAATATAAAGAAGAAGAACTAATAGA